>NZ_JBEZLA010000040.1:29925-71402 GCF_040651925.1 Streptomyces sp. NPDC048349
CCCGACGGGCCCCGCGGGCGCGACCGGTGCCACCGGAGCCACGGGCGCGACCGGTGCCACGGGTGCCACCGGAGCGACGGGTGCCACCGGCTGGCCTTGACCGGCTCCTCGGCTCGGGCTCGGGCGCTGGCGAGGCGGTAGGAGTATGGACGATCGCGTAATTCGGCTCTGTCGGGGATCTTGTGATGTCGCAGGGTTGAGCTGGGCAGTCTTCGGGTGTGCGGTTCAGGGGTGTTGGGGCGGTTGTTGCCGCATTTGTCCGGTGTTGTCATCGAGTCGATCAAGAGAACGGGCAAGGTCATCACGCTTCGGGCGGGGTGTCAGACCCTGCCAATGAGATGCCCACAGTGCGGGATGCCGTCGTGGCGGGTGCACGGCCGGTACGTCCGCCTGCTCGGCGACGCTCCGGTTGCCGGCAACGCGGTGGTGATCGAGCTGGTGGTGCGGCGCTTCAAGTGCCTGAGCGATCGGTGTCCGTCCGTCACGTTCGCCGAACAGGTCGAGGGACTGACCAGGCCGCATGCGCGGCAGACCACGCTTCTGAGATCGATGCTTGCCTCGATCGCCCTGACACTGGCGGGCAGGCCGGGTGCCCGGTTGGCCGCGATGCTTGGCATCCGCATCGCCAAGGACGCGATGCTGGACCTGCTCCGCTCTGTTCCGCAGCAGCCGGCCGGCCAGGTCAGGTATCTGGGAGTGGACGACTTCGCTCTGCGCAAGGGCGACTCCTACGCGACGATCCTGGTTGATCTGGAAGCCCGTCGGCCCATCGATGTCTTACCCGGCCGGGACGCCGAACCGCTGGCCGCATGGCTTCGCCAGCACCCGGAAGTGGAGGTCATCTGCCGCGACCGGGCCGGCGCTTATGCCGAGGGAGCCAGAACCGGAGCCCCGCAAGCGATGCAGGTCGCTGATGCCTGGCACCTGTGGCGAAACATCGCCGAGGCCCTGGAGAAAACGGTCGGCTCGCACCATGGATGTATCCGGGAGGCGTTCGCCGAGTCCCTGGTCACGGCGGAGAAGATCGTCCAGGCCCCGGTCGCGACGGAGCAGCCCGAGCCGGTGCCCGTGCCGTTCGTTCCGCCTGACGGCACGCTTGACGTGCTGGGCCAGCCCCGGCGCCTGGTGGCCCGCACGGCCGAGCGTTACGCGGCGGTCCAGAAGCTCCTGACCGAAGGGAAATCGCTGGGGGCGATCCGCAGGACGCTGCGGCTCGACCACTCCACCGTCCGCCATTCGCCCGCGCCAGCAGCCTCGACGAGCTCTTGGTCAAGGCAACCGGACGCCATTCGGTACTGGACGAGCACAAGCCGTACCTTCACGCCCGCTGGCTGGACGGCTGTCACGACATTCCCCAGCTCCACCGGGAACTGCGAGAGCGTGGATTCACCGGAAGTGTCCAATGCGTCCGCCGCTACTTCCGCTCCTTCAAGCCGCCCCGCCAACCAGGGCGGAAGCACCAGCGGGTGTCCCGACCACAACCGAGGCCGGCGCCGAAACCCCGACGCGTCGTCCGGTGGATCCTGACGAACCCGGAACACCTCACCCCCGCAGACGCCGCGGAACTCAAGGAGATCCGTACCGCCTGCCCACATCTCGACGCCGCAGCCCGTCACGTCCACGACTTCGCCGAGATGCTCCACCACCTCCGGGGAGACCAGCTCCCCGACTGGATGAATCGGGTCCTGGCCGACGATCTCCCAGCACTTCACTCCCTGGTCATCGGCCTGCGGCGCGACTTCGACGCCGTCACCGCGGGGCTCTCCACATCATGGAGCTCGGGCCAGGTCGAAGGCCATGTCACCCGCGTCAAACTCCTCAAACGCATGGGCTATGGCCGAGCCAACCTCGACCTCCTACGCCAGCGCGTACTCCTCAGCCCATGACCTTGCGACATCGCAAGATCCTTCAGGCGGAGCTCGGCTTGCCCCGAAAGCCCGTCTGGCTAGGAGCTCGTGACTCGTCTCGTCAGAGGTCGACGCGATGCTCCCCAGCCGATGGGTCATCGACGGAGCCGTAGCGCAGGACGACGTGCGCCGGCCGGAACGGCAGGTCCTTCAGGATGGGTGCCATGACGGCGAAGAGTGCGTTGGCGTCCGATCCGTAGGCGTAGAGGACCACCTCGCCGTCTCCGTACTCGTTCCCGTCGAACTCGCCGACGTCAGCTTGCTCGATCGCCTCGCTCAGAAGGGACTGGGCCTGGCGGACGGCCTCTCGCTGGGCTGGATCGCCGAGGCCAGCGTCGGCCAGGCGGTAGTGAGCGATGACGGCATGCTCAACGTCGTTTTCTGCTTCGTCTGTGTCGGCCATACGGGAAACGTTCTCATCCCGGACCGACGTCCTCGCCGGCCTGGGCCGCCCCGCACGACACGGAGACCTCGATCTCCTACACCAACATGTACTTCCCGGCCCGTGACCCTGCGACATCATAAGATCCCCGACAGAGCCCGTAATTCCCCAGGGCTGCGGTCACATAATTCCCCAGGTGCTGCCGTCTTCTATCTGTCGACCAACCACGTTGTGTCGCCCGGTGGGGCGCCTGCTGCGAGGATGTGGTCGACGATCCGCAGTGCTTCGGGCAGCGGCACTGTGTCCTCGTCGAGGTACTCGTCGTGCTGGCCGTTGGCCAGGATGAAGCCCTTGCTCCGGCCGGCTGCTTCCGGTGTGACGGCGTGCTCGCCGGGATCGCCTTCGTCATCAAGCAGCATCACCATCGCGCGCTTGGTGTTCGTGATGACGGCCAGAGAACGACCACGTGAACTGGTGAGCCATGTTTCCAGCTGCCCAGCATCGATTCGCTCTCGAAGCACCGCCAGCGCCGCCGCGGGCGACGCTGGGACGGTGCCATCGCTGAAGATCCAGGACTCGGCCATGCGGATGACCTTCTCATATGCCGCGAGCGGCCTGGCCTAGCTGGTCGACGTTTTGGCAGCAGGGGTCCTGGGCCGCTTGTTGGGGCGGTAGCTGGGGTCGTTCATGATGACTGGTGGCTGGTGTTGATGAGTCGGTCCAGGGGGGACTCGGCGACGACCGGGTTGGGGAAGAGGGGATACCAGTCGCTGGGCGCCCGGTTGCTGGTGATGATCAGATCTCTATTTGAGTGCCCCGGGTCATTCCTGTAGACGTAGTGACCCCGTCAGGCGTTACACACACCCATGAGGTGGCTTGCGTCACGGCGGTCAGGAGGCAACGCGGAGCGTTAGTTCGCGAAGCCGACGGCCGGTGGTTTTGATGTCGTATCGGCGCGCGTTGATCAGAGCCGCTTCTGACAGCGCCTTGCGGTGGTGGGCGTCACGGCCCAGCTCGTCCATGGCCGTGGCTAGCGACTGTGGGTCTCCGGGGGTATAGGGGACGCCGGTGTTTCCGAGGATCTCCCTCACCTCGGGAAGGTTGGAGTAGGCCACCGGCAGTCCGTGGGCTTGGGCCTCGATGAGGACGAGCCCAAAGGCCTCAAGGCCCCTGGTCGTGCCGACGAAGGCGTCGAAGTGTGGCAGGCGGCGCCACAGCTCAGCGCGGGGCAGGAACGGCTCGAACTGGACGCGATCCCGTACCCCGAGCTCCACGGCTTGTTGTTCCAGATGTCCCCGTAGAACTCCGTGGCCGATCACGGTCAGGTGGTGCGGCTGGTCGGTCAGGGCGAGGGCTTCAACGGCGGTGATCGTGGATTTGTTGTCGTCGAGTCGGCCGGCGTGTACCAGAGCCAGGGGTCCGCCTCCGCTCGCCGGGTGATCGCGTACCCGGGCATCGCTCAGATGGATACCCCACGGGATGACGGTGAGCCGGTCGGTGAACTGGTGTCCCGTGAGTCGGTCGATGCGGTCCGCGAGGGCGAAGGTCGGTGCCACGATCGCGGCGCTGGCAGCAGCGACTTCGTTCAGGCCTTCGCGCTCCCACGCGCTGCGCTCGGCGACCATCACATCAGGGCCGTGCGCGATGGCGATGATCGGGATGTTGCTGGCGGTTCGCGTGAAGGCCTGGCTGAGAGCGAACCCGAGGTACTGAGCGTGAATGACGTGCGGCTGGATCTTCTCGATGAGCGCACCGACCTCACACGTCAGCTCGTCCATGTACGCCTCGAAGTGGGGGCCATGGGGGCGCTTTATCGTGGAGAGGGCAATCAGCTGCCCGAACACCGCCTGCCAGGCCTGATCGACCGGTTCCCTGCCTAGGAAGGTCGTGTGGGTCTCAGGCATTACGCCGTAGAGATCGTTGACGAGAATCATGCTTCCGGACGAAGGCGCGGAAGGGCGGTTGATGCCGGTCAGGATGTTCAGGAATTTGGCGGTCATGCGGAACCCCAATCTACGGTAACCGTTGGGTTGGAATTGGAGATCGCGCCTCATGGCCGACTCGGCTCGTGAACCGTTCGGCCGTGCCTAGATCGTGTCCTGGCGGGGAGGTGCCCACCAGGACGCCAGGTGCGGTGTGACGACGGCCATGACTTCATCGACCGGATGTAAGCGTCCCTTGCCGTCCTGCTCTGCGATCCAGACCCTGACCGATGATCGGGGGTAGACGGGATGTATCCCGATCTCTCCCTTCGGGAGGACTCCATTGAATGGTGTGGGTATTCCTTCGCCGTTCCAGTATTCCCACGCTTCAAGAGCCTTGGATTTCTCGAAGCAGTGGTACAGCTGGCCGTAGCGCTTCATGTACCGGATCTCGCGGAATACCATCTGGCCGATCAGTGCCGGAGCGGCCTTCTGGAGCGTATCGAGCTCAGCGCCCTGGAAGGTGAGCGATGACGCGTCCTGGGACGGGTCCAGTGCAGTCCGGGCGAGCAGGTGGGACAGCCTTCGCCGGACGTACTCGGCGACCCCCGGACCGAGATCCGCTTCCAGGCCTTCGATGAGCTGGACGAGCCGGTGGTGGCGCGGATTGAAGCGGGCCAGGTCGAACAGCTGGTCCATGCCGTCCACGGCGGCGAATGCGAGTCGCTTGTAGAGCCAGTTGTTCAGCTCCCCCTCCGCAGCGTAGGTCTTGGTCTCGGGCGTGGTCGAGTGGAGCATCAGGTATTCGGACAGCACCTCGAAGTACAGGTAGCCGAGGAAGGGCACGTGGGGGACGGCGTCGGCCAGCTGGTCGATGAACTCGGGTGATGGCGTGGCGTGGCCGGTGGCGTTGCGCAGGGCGAGGTCGAGGAACGGGGCCGCAGCGAGCAGGCCGGCCAGGACGGCGTGTTCGAGCTGGTCGGTCTCGGCGGGGGTGAGGAGGTTTTGGTAGCGCAGGTAGGTGCGCAGGTGGATGGCGCCCAGATGCAGGTAGTCGATGCCCTTGGGCCGCACCGGGGCGTCCGGGGTGACCTCGAAGACCAGGGGGGTGGTGGACGGCTTCGTCTGCATTAGGTAGGCGCCGAGGTTGTGGGGGCGCAGCCCCCCGCGGTGAGGGGTGAGGGGCGAGCAGTAGAGGGCCCCGACGAGGCAGCCGGCGGAGACGTGCACCTGCCCGCTGGTGCGGATGGCGTCGATTCCTCTGGTGAGGTGCATCAGGTGCAGCGGCTTTCCGCTGACGAGCGCTTCGGTCATGGCGCTGTTCCGGATCAGCCAGCCGTTGCGGGTCGAGTGTTCCAGGTAGTGGCGCCAGTCGGTCTCGCTGTCGGCCAGCGAGGCGGGGCTGCGGCGCTGCGCGGGCAGGGTGTAGGCCGTGTGGGCGTGCTCCCATTCGTCGCGCAAGGAGAACTCCTGGGGTGGAGGGTCGGGGCCGGTCAGGGAGAGTGCTAGAGGACTTCGACATTCGTGCCGGCCATGCGGTTGCGGCAGTCGAGAACCCAGGTCGCGTGCTGCTGGATCATGGGGAGGTCGAAGCGTGCGTGGTCCATGAGGAGCACGACGGCGTCGGCGGCCGCGACCTCCTGGGGTGTCGCGTCGACCCTGCGGACTGGCAACTCGGTGTCGGCGCCGTCCGGGATGTTGGGTTCGGCGCCGCGGACGTCGGCGCCGAGGTCGGTCAGGAGTTCGGCGACACGTGCCGAGGGTGAGTTGCGGAGGTCGGTGGCGTTGATCTTGTAGGTCAGGCCGAGCAGCAGGATCCGGGCTCCGGCCACGGGCACGCCGCGGTTGTCCAGCGCGGCCACGATGCGCTGGACGACGTAGTCAGGCATGTGGTGGTTCACGTCGGCGGCGAGTTCCACGAACCGGAAGGGGACGCCGAGCTCTTCCTGGATCTTCCAGGCGAGGAACAGCGGGTCGACGGGCAGGCAGTGTCCGCCGACTCCCGGCCCGGGGGTGAATCGGGTGAAGCCGAAGGGCTTGGTGCCGGCGGCATCGATCGCCTCCCAGATGTTCACGCCGAGGCGGTCGGTCAGCGTCGCCAGCTCGTTGATCATGGAGATGTTGACGAGCCGGAACGTGTTCTCGATCAGCTTGGCCAGCTCGGCGACCTTGGGCCCGGACACCGGCACCGTGGTGTGGAAGATGCCGTCGTAGAACCCCTTGATCACTTCGAGTGATGTGGCGTCGATTCCGGACACCAGTTTCGGCGTCCCTTCGAACGACCAGCGCCTGTTGCCCGGGGCGATGCGTTCGGGGCTGAATCCGACCCGGAAGTCCGCCCCGGCCTTGAGACCCGAGGTCTTCTCCAGTTTCGGCAGCAGCAGTTCCTCGGTGGTGCCGGGATACGTCGTGGACTCCAAGACCACGGTCGCGCCGGGGCGCAGGTGCTCGCCCAGGGTCCGGGCACAGGCCTCGATGCAGGTCAGGTCGGGCACGCCATTCCGCAGCGGGGTCGGCACCGTGATCACCGCGATGTCGTAGCCGGCCAGCGCGCTGTCGTCGGCGGTCACCGAGTACGCGCCGGTCTCCAGGACTGTGCGCAGCCGCGAGGAAACCACGTCCTCCACGTACGGATCGCCGGCGGCGAGCTGCTGGACGCGCCTCGGATCCACGTCGTATCCGACGACACGGTGACCCACCTCTGCGGCGCGTACGGCCAGGGGAAGCCCTACGTAGCCCTGACCAGCGACGACTATCTGCATGGCAGCTCCTACTCGATTGCGGTGCTTGAATGGACCGTCGTTCCTGGTCTGGCAAGGAGAAGCGCTGTGCCCCTGGTGTCTGTCGTGATGCCCGTGTACAACTCGGCAGCGACGTTGAGCGCAGCGGTTCGGTCGGTGCTCACGCAGACCCACAGCGATCTGGAGCTGCTGGTCACCGACGACCAGTCCACCGATGGCTCCATGGACCTGCTCCGCGAGTTCGCCGAGCAGGACGAGCGGGTTCGGCCACAGTCGGCACCCGAACGGGGTGGTGCGGGCCGGGCCCGCAACCTGGCGATGGAACGGGCCTGCGGGGACTACATCGCCTTTCTCGACAGCGACGACATGTGGCTTCCGGAGAAGACCGAGAAGCAGCTCGCCTTCGCCGCGGAAGGCGATGCGCCGCTGACGTTCACCTCGTACTTCAAGATGGACGCCGACTACGACGGCGAGAGCACCGACTGGCTACCGAACGGTCGGGTGGTCCGCGCGCGGGGGCACGTGGACTACCGCGCGATGCTGGTCCGAGACCACATCGGTGCTCTCACTGCCATGTACGACCGCAATGCCCTGGGCACGAGGCTGATGCCGGAGATGCGCAAGCGCCAGGACTACGCCCTCTGGCTGTCGATCATGCGGGACGGCGCTGCCGCCCGGGGTCTGGCTGAGCCGCTTGCGGTGTACAGGGCCGGCCAGGCGGGATCGCTGTCCTCCAACAAGCTGTCGCTCGTGCAATACAACTGGACTTTGTACCGCGAACACGAGCAGCTGTCATTTCCGCGGGCGACCCGGGCGCTGACCGGCGCTGTGTGGCAGTCGCTGCGCAACTCGCGCATCTAGATCCGTACGCGCGTCCGCAGAGCCCGGTGCGCCTCCCGTTTCTGGGGGTGCCCGACCGGGTCCGTGCCCCGTGGCAGTGCCGCGTGCTCAGCCCTGGACCTGGGGGCGGCACTCGGTGGGGCACCGGTGCCGCCGGGCCCCGCTACGCGGCCGAGCCGTCGCCAGACGGCGCACGCAGAAACAACTGGAGGAGCAGCCGTCGCTCGGCGACCGGGATGGTCTCCTGACCGCTGTGGAGCGCCTCCCGGCCGTGCAGGAAGCGGCGCTGGTTCACGATGAGGTAGTCCCCGGGCTGGAGCATGAAGGAGACATGCCCCCGGACGAGCTCTTCGGAGAGCTCCCGGGCGGCGTTGGCGTGTTCCTGGCCGAGCTGGGACCTCTCCAGCATCTTGGCCGTGAACCGGACGAACCTCTCACCCGGGCCGGAGCCGTCCAGGATCGGGAACGGCTTGCACTCCTCGCCCACGCCGTGCAGGTCGAAGAAGGTCCCGTAGTGGTAGGCCGACTCGGCCAGCAGTGCGCGGCTGTCCTCCGACAGCCGCGCCACCGCCGCGTGTGCGTCGGAGAGGATGCTGGGGCCGCCGCCGAGCGGGTCGGGACGGACGCACAGGAGCGTGGTGTATTCCGGGGGCAGAGTCGCGTTCACCAAGTCCATGTGGAAGGCGTTGTACCCGATGCCGCTGGACTTGCCGGGGTCCTTGTCGACCTTGACCCCGATGTCCTTCCACAGGGGCCACCACGGGAAGGGCGAGAAGGGGACCGCAACCTCAGCCGCGAAGCCCGTCGCCAGCCGCAGGAACCGGTCGCCGTCGGTCCCCAGCGTCTTGGCGAGGTTCCCCAGGCGCAGTACGGCGTAGCCGCCGCCCTCCCCGGTCAGCGCGTGGCGCAGCGTGGCGGCGGTCTCCTCGAATCGTGGGGTGGCCGTCAGCTCGGTCCGGTACCGCTCCATGGTGGACTTCGCCAGGAACGAACCGTCCAGCTCCCACTCAGGGAGAGGGAGGTCGATCAGAGCGGCTTCGAGTTCGCTCGGGATGTCGATGAACACGGGAGCTTCCTGTCTCTTGGGGGTTTCCGACGTTCGCTGCACGAGGTGGTTTCGGTCGTACAGGTGGGTGCCTTTGGGGGACGGCCGGCCGCGCGAACGGGCGGCCGGGGCGCCTGCGTACGGCTGGACACGGGCGCCGGCCCTTCCGGAGGAGGAGCGGCACCGCACCCTCGCGCGGCGGGGCCGCGGGATCGACGGGCAGCACGGAAGGGCCCCAGCATGTGAGCACCGGCGAGTTAGGTGCCGCTGGCCGCGTGCCGGCCGGCTGGTGCAGACCGGATTGCAGGAGACTGCCTTACGCGGAAGGTGCCTCTTCGGCGCGGTGCAACGGGGCCGAGCCCTCGATGTGGGTGCTATGACGCACTGCCCCGTTCCGCTTCCAGGTCCACGGGGGTGGCACCTACAAGCTCGGCGCGGATCTCGCCGACCAGCATCCACGGCAGCCGCGGATCGGTGTACGCGATCGTGGCCGAACGGTCGAGTACCCGAATTTCGCCTGGGTGGTGAGGCTGGGGGTCTGCCGCGCAGAGCACTCCTGTGACCCCGACGAGGCGGACCTCGGGGACCCGCAGGGCGACATAGCCCTTGCTGAGTTCCGGACAAACCCTGACAGCGATTTGGGCACAGGGCAGGCAGACGGGCGGCTGCCTGAACCCGACGTCGAACCCCTCGGCGGCCACTGCGGCGTACGAGGGGGTGTCGATCACCCACAGGGTGCCCGCGGCGGTGCGGCCAGCCGGCTGGCCGCACACCTGGCACAGCAGGTAGCGCATCGCGCGCCGCTGCCGCCGGTTGTTGACGCGGGCGAACAGAGGCTTGCCGCGGCCGCCGTGGGGGGCGGGCCCGAGGCCACGCAGCAGGAGTTCCCCGTGCGGGCCGCGGTCGGCGAGCAGTTCGTCGGTGTAGGCGAGCCCGTGGGGGCGAGCCACGACCTCTCCGAGGATTCGTGGCTGGCCAGTCCAGGGCACGATCCACGGAACTCCGGGCACTTGTCCCTCGGAAGGGCGCGCCCTGACGGCAGGGGGGCTGGTCCTCACGTCGGATCCCTTCGCCTCGAATGAGGGGTTGGACGGCGGCCCCGCGCGGTCAGCGCGGGGCGGAAGCCCGCCCTCTGCCGGGCCTTCCGATGTTGATCCACCGGCAGAGGGCAGGCGTTCAGTGACGGTCCCCGCCGGTGATCAGAGTCCCGGCGGGGACCGTTCGCGGAGCAGCCGTCCCCGCCCTGGGTCACCTGGCCGCCCGCGTACTCACCCCCCGCACATCCATCCGGACCGGGGGAGACCTTCAGTAGCCGACAGGCTCGCGCAGCACCATCACCCAGTGCATGCCGACCCGGTACGGGCTGGCCGAGCACCAGCCCTCGACGAGTTCGTCGAACTGGTCCGGGTTCAGCCCGCGCTCCAGCGGATCGAGGGGATCCTCCTCGGTGACCTTCGTCATGACATAGGCCAGCCCATCGGGCCGCAGGATCCGTCTCACGTCGCCCATCAGCCGGTACCGGTCCAGGTGCTCCAGGCTCATGCGCATCGACACGATGTCCACCGAGCCCGGTTCAACGGTCACGGGAATGCCCTCGGCGTTGAGGTCGCACCGCTCGAAGGAAACCTGCCCGTAGTACGGGCCGCCGGCGCGCGCCGCGGCCAGGGCGACCGGGCTGTAGTCGTAGCCCACCGTGCGGATCCCGTACCGGCCCATCTGACGCGTCCACGCGCCGCGGCCGCACCCCAGGTCGAGGGCCTGCATGCCCTGCCGGGGGCCAGCGTGATCGAAGAACTTCTGTATCTCCGCGTTCCCCAGGATGCGCGCCGAACGGCCCTCCTGGTGGTAGCGGTCCCAGTCCTCGACGCTCACGGCACTGCGGCCCTTCATCGGGCGTTCTCAGGGAAGTGCAGGAGGCGGTCCCGGCCGGTCCCCTGGCCGGACGGTGCGGCGCCCGCATCGGCAAACAGGTCCGGCGTCTTCTCGTGCTCCTGGTCCGGCCCGCGGTCCTCCACGGGGTTGGGCGGCCGGCTGTCGCTGTACGCCTCGAACATGGTCATCCTCTCCGTTGTTCAACACGGCCACCGCATAGGCGGCCGTCAACGCCAGCACGCACAGGACGATCAACAGCTGGAGCACCCACTGGCGCCAGCCAAAGCCGTCCCGGTCGACCGGCCGTTCCTTCAAGATCCAGTCCACTAAGCCGGTCACAGCCCGGCCGTCGTCTCCGGGTCGCTCAGCGCCACGAACCATCGGCGGTGAGCCGTCGTTCGCAGCACGCGCTCGTACTCATCCAGATGCGGGCTGATGTGTTCGAAGGCCGGGCACAGCAGGCCATCCACGAACCCCTGCCTTACCTGCTCGAGGGCCTTCAGCAGACCCGTCCGCTGCGCAATCGCGGTCGGCCCGTTGCCGTCGGTGAACTCCGCCCCGGCCCGCATCCCCCGCTGACTCGCGACGGCGTACAGCAGGTCGAACTGCTCTGCCGGGTCCGGGTCATACGACCGGGTGCAGAGATACAGCGCGACCCGGGGTGTCCTTCCGTTACGGCGCAACGCGTGCGTCGCCTCGTTCAGCATGTTCTGACGCAGGTACATCAGCCGTCGGTGAGGATCGGCGGCACCCGCCGCCCATCACCCCCGGCGAACCAGGACTGCCAGGCGTACGCCGCGTTGTCGCGGTCCATCCACTTCTGAACAGCGCTGTGCACGACATGCCTCCATCCGTCTGAGTCCGTGCGGGACCTGGGTCGCTCTGGGCAGGGAGGAGCCCGGGTCCCGCACGGTGGGGCCGCCCGGAGCCGGTGCGCGGGGGGTTGGCCGGCGCCGTTGGGCGGTTCGACTACGGTCCTACCAACGGGAGTTCACGTGCAACCGACTGTGCCGACTCAATTGCCTAGGAAAGTGAATTGGTATATGACGGGAAGCGCACAGGGGCCCGTAGAGCACCAACAGGAAGCACGAGCGGACAGACAGGGCCCTCGATGAAGCGCGCAGGGGCTGTCACCATCGGAACAGACAGCCCGAATCGGAGGGGAGGATCACTTGGCGGCACACGTAGGGCCAACGTTCCTACGCATCATGCTCGGCGCCGAACTCACCCGACTACGGGAACAAGCTGGGTTGACGGGTGATCAGGCGGCGAAGGCGATCGGACTCCGGTCAGCCTCGATGATCAGCAAGGTCGAGTCCGGGCATAGCGGGTTCGAGCGCATAGACCAGCTGATGAAGCTCCTCGATGAGTACAAGGTGCCGTTCGAGGGCCAGGAGATGCTCGCCGACTGGTACCGCAACGCCAAGGGGGGAGACTGGTGGAGCCCAAAGTCGTCGACCATGCCATCCGGCATGAACCTCTTCCTCGCATTCGAGTCCGGGGCCAAGGGTGCCAAGGTGTGCACTACGCAGGTGGTGAACGGCCTCCTCCAAACCGAGTGGTATGCGCGCGCGCTAATCGAGTCTGCGCGGATCGCGGATGATCGCACGACCGAGTTCGTGGAGAACGCGGTCGAGGTCCGAATGACCCGAAAGAAGCGGATCACCGAAGAGGGCATGGAACTCGTCTGCATCATGGACGAATCCGCACTGCGGAACATGGTCGGCAGTGTGGAGATCATGCTGGAGCAGTACGAGGAGATTGGGCGTCTCGCCTCACTGCGCAACGTCACCGTGCGGATCATCCCGTTCTCCGCGCCCACCTACCGAGTTTTCGGAGAGTTCCACGTTCTGGACTTCGACCGGAAGGAACTTCCTGACCCGGTCGTCGTCGCGAGCAGCACCGTCGACCAAGGCGTCAAGTGCCTGTCGAAGCCGAGGCCGGTCAAGCAGTTCGTCCGGCGCTTCGACTACCTCGCCCAGGGCGCCCTGCCTGCCCACGAGACCCCGGCCTTTCTCCAACGACTAGCCCGAGAGGTAACAACAGCATGACCAGCACCGATACCAACCGCCCGTACGGGCAGTGGTTCAAGTCCTCCCACAGCGGCGACCCCAGCGGAAACTGCGTGGAGGCGTGTCCGCAGCCGGGCGCCGTTCACGTCCGGGACTCCAAGCGCCTCGATGACCCGCAGGCGCCTGTCCTCGGCTTCTCGAACGCTGCCTGGGCTGCGTTCACTGGCCACGTCGGCAACCGCCGCTAGTTCCGTGGGTGTCCTCCTCGCTCACATCGAGGAGGCCACCCCCCCGGCCAGCTTGCCGTAGGGCACCGACAGCCGTCAGGGCATGTACGGTCCGGCCTCGGCGGTACCGGACCAGACGTGCTGCCCGTCGGGTGTGACGGTCATTCCGAAGTCCCACAGCTCCGGGGAGCCACGTTCCTCCCAGTGCCGCCGCCCGGCGTCGACCTCCGCCAGCAGGTGGCGGGGGCCGCCTTCGTACGCCGCCAGGGTGCCCGTCTGGTCGGTGGTGACGGTGGCCCAGGAGCTGACGCCGTCGTGTAGCCGGACCGTGAGGCTTTCCTCCGTCTGGCCGGCGGCAATCCGGATGTCCGGGTGGGACACCCTGAGCGCAAAGAGCAGATGCGCTTCGGTGAGCGGCCGAAGGTCTTGTTCGGCGCGGACCGTGCGGTCAGGTGGGCCGTCGCCACGGATGGCGTGGTAATCACGGCCCTGGTCGATGCCGCGGCGGGGCATGAACATCCCCAGACCCTGCACCCAGCCCGTCGCCGACTTGCCGTCATTGGCGACGGTGAGCGCCACGTGCCCGAGCCGGCCCCAGGGGATGACGAGTCGGCCGCCGGGCCTGGTCTGCTCGATCCAGGTCCACGGGACCTCGTCAACGGCATAGGTGGCGATCACTCGGTCATACGGCGCGGCTGTGGGCCAGCCGGCGTTGCCGTCTCCGGTGTGCACGGCGACATCTAAGCCGGCCGCGGTCAGACGCCGATCGGCGGCCGCCGCGAGTCCGGCGTCGACCTCGACGCTGGTGACCAGCCCGGCCCCAGCGCGCGCAGCCAGAAGTCCGGCGTTCCAGCCGGCGCCGGTGCCGACTTCGAGGACCCGGTGGCTGGGCTCCAGGATGAGGGAGTCGAGCATGTCCGCGACGACGGCGACGCAGGACAGACTGGAGCTGGGCAGACCGTCGAGGATCTGGGTGATGGCCGAGTCCTCTGGGGCCGCGTACACGAGTCCGGCCCAGGCCTCCGGGTCGCGGCCGCGTTCGACGGGCACGTACTCGTCGTGGCCGTTCCACGTCCACAGCCGGTCGGGAGCGAACTTGTGCCGGGGTACCGTCTCCAGGATGGCGCGGCGGACCCACGCGGAGTCCGCCGGCCACAGGCCCTGGCTGTCCATGGCCTCCGCCAATCTGCGCTGACGGTCATCAAGATGCATGTCGTCGCGCTACTTCCTGCGCTTGCCCGAACCGGAGCCGGGGTTGGGAACCTGGCCGTCGCTGTTGCCGGGCGGCGGGGTACCACCGCTCAGCGGCGGGTTCGGCTTGGAGTGGCTCCCCCCACCACCGTTGCCGCCGTTTCCGCCCTTGTCCTTCGGCATGATGCGCTCCCCTCACATTCGAGTGATGGTGCTCGAGGCGGCGGCCGAGAGGCTGCCTGCCGCGTGTGCTGGTGACCACGACACCACGCCGGGCGACCCCCGCCGACGACGTTGCCCACGTCCTGCATCGCGTATGCAGATTCTGCATACGCAGTGCGCATGCCCGATCACAGCCGCTAGAGTTGCGGCGCCAGACCGAGCGCTTACCCGACGGAGGGCGCCGTGAGCACTGACCCGCTCTGGAGCTCCCGCCGCGTTCTTGAGCTCGCCGAGCGCCGGCATGCAGGCTCACTCATTCGTGTCGGCCGTCAGGCCCGCGGCTGGCGGCAAAGCGACCTCGGCGTCCGCCTGGCCTGCTCGCAGTCCACCGTCTCGAGGCTTGAACAGGGGCGGTTCCACGACCTGCCTCTGCTCAAGCAAGCCGCGGCTGAGGTCGGTGTCCCCTTGTCACTCCTCAACACGTCTTTAGGCCTAAGTCCCCCACCAGCCTCTACAGTTGTCGTTGACAGGACATTGGCCGAGGAGGATCCCATGCGCCGCCGCCCCCTCATCACCGCAGCGGCGCTCGCCGTCCCCCTCAGCCTGCTGACCCGGCTGGACTCCGCGCTCGCCTCGACCCCTGAGCCCAGTGGCGCCCCCGCCCGCACGCTCGACGCCCGCCTGGCTGCCGCCCGGGGGCAGTTCGACGCCGCCGCTCACGCTGGACTTCTGCGCACGCTGCCGACCCTGCTCGCCGACGCCCACCAAGCCGCATCCGAGACTCGGCGCGACCTCGACTACGCGCGCCTGTCTTCGGCCTACACGCTCGCCGCCCAGCTCCTGAACAAATTGGGCCAGTACAAGCAGTCACGGCTGACCGCGGACCGCGCCACCCTATACGCCGAGGTTTCCGGCTCCCCGCTCGCTGCAGCCGCCGCCACCCGTGAACTTGCCGCGGTGCTCCGCCACCAGGGCCAGGAAGCCGCAGCACAGGGGCACATCGAAGCCGCTGTCGCCCGCGTGGAGGCCACCGGCCTCACCACGGAAGCGCAGGCCTCCGCCTTCGCGCAGATGCTGTGCAGCACCGCATACACGGCGGCCATCGCCGGAGACCGCGACCAGGCGCTGGTCATGATCCGGGAAGCCGCCCGCGCGGCCCGCAATCTACCCGACGTCGCCCCCGCCGGACGCCTCTTCCCGGTCACCCCGGCGGCCGTCGATCTCTACGCCGTCGGCGTCCACTGGGCCCTTGGCGACGCCGGCACCGCGCTCGAAGCCGGTCGGAACCTGCACGCAGATCAGTTTCCGACCATCGAGCGCAAGGGCCGCATGCACACCGATCTCGCACGCGCCTGGTGGCAGCGGTCCAAGCCCGAGCAGACAGTCGGCGAACTACTCGCCGCAGCGCGGCTCGCCCCTGGCGAGGTCCGCGACCGCCCCGCCATCCGGAAGATCGTGGACGACCTCTACATCAAGCACCCCTACATCAGCGGAGTCCGTGAGCTCGTTGCCGTCAGCGCCGCTTAGCTGCCCCGTCTACGCCGGTCACGAAGCCTCCGAAGTGGCCTCGTCGGGCGGGGCGGCGGACCGGGCCTGCGCGACTGCGGCGTGGGCGGGGTCCGCCGTACAGCGGCACCTCGGCGAGGGGGTCGCGGGCGCCGGGCTCGGTCGGGTCCTACCAGCCGTCGGCGGCGGCCGCGTGGGCCAGGCGCTTCTCCTCCTCACGCGCACGGAGAAAGGCCGTCCAGCCTGCGGGCGACGTCACGGGTTCGTTCGCCTTCTTCTGATATTCAGTGGAACACGCGCCCCGGCCGGGCCGGACGCACCGGTAACAGCGGAAACGGAATGTGCGGCGGGAGCTGCGAGGACGGGAAGGGCGCAGAGGGCGCGCCGGCAGACGGCGCAGTATCAGGTTCTTGATCACATGGGTGGGTCTAGCGGGTCCGTCACCCGCGCCGAACAGGCCCTCGGCGGACATCTCACCCGTGCGGGCGGCTGGACCGCAGAAACGAGCCTACGCCTTCCGGCCCGTCAGTTCCAGAAAACCGCCCTCGCCGACGGCCCTGTCGACGTCCGCGTGAACGAGGACCCGTACTTCGTCCTCGCCGGGTGTACGCCGCAGCAGGCAGGGCCCACTGGACAGGAACAGGGTCGAGATCCGTTGGGCCGCTTCGAGGACGGCCTTCTCGTGGCCTCGAGTTTCGATGGTGATCATGCTCTCATCGCTCATGACCAGCCAACCTCCGTGCTGGTCGCCCGGTTCCGCGACGGGGTGAGGTCCACTCAATCGAGTACCGGTGGGCCTCGCGGGCTTGGGGCTGAGGGGGACGTTCGACGACGGGACCGGTGTCCACCATCAGGCGGCTCGCCTCCACTCGCGCGGAGAGGACGTCTTTCTGGCTCAACCGCGCCTCGTCCTCGACGGCTCACTTCCGCTCGCGCGGAGAAGTTCTCAGGGCGCGAGCTATGCCCGTGCGCTTCGCGGTTCACCTCCGCTTCCGCGGAGAAGATGAAATCCTATTGCGCGGGATCTTGAGCGTGCGGGGGTAAGGCTCGGTGCCGGCGTCCGTGAGTAGCCGGCTCACCTCCATCCACGCGGGGAGGACGTCTGGGCCAGTGAGCGATGACGGATACAGGCGCGGCTCACCTCCGTTCGCGCGGAGAAGGCCTGGCTTCTCGGTGTTCGCGGTGATACCCAGCGGTTCACCTCCGCTCGCACGGAGAGGACAGCACGCTCACGCGTGCGACGTAGACGATCGCCGGCTCCCCTCCGCTCGCGTGGAGAGGACGACGACACGGACACCCTGATCGACACGGAGTCCGGCCTTCCTCCGCTCGCGCGGAGAGGACACCTTGGGGGTGCCGTTGTTGTACTCGGCGTACGGCTCACCTCCGCTTGCGCGGAGAGGACGAGACGAGCCTCGACGTCAATCTAGGCGTGATCGGCTCACTTCCGCTCGCGTGGAGAAGACATCACGCGATAGACGCGGCGGTCCTGCTCCAGCGGCTCACCTCCGCTCGCGCGGAGAGGGCGCCCCCGAGCCGTTGGTCGTGAACGTCATGAACGGCACACCTCCGCTCGCGCGGAGAGGATGGAGCTGGTCCTCGTGCTGCTTCTCGATGTCCGATGGTTCCGCTTCGGCCTCAAAGCGAAAGCTTCCTCACCCTCCGCTCGCGCGGAAAGGACGTACACACTCCTCAGTCCGGCTTGCCCGAAGGCGGCTCACTCCGCTCGCGCGGAGAGGACGGCACAGCGGTCGGTGCTCACACATGGCACTCCGGCACACCTCCGCTCGCGCGGAGAAGGCGGGGCGGGGTTCCGCCATAGGACGCCGTAGGGCGGCTCACCTCCGCTGGCGCGGAGAGGACGTGCAGCGTGGTCGTCGACTTGCCCACGCCGCCGGCACACCTGTGCTCGCGCGGAGAGGGCGCGGCCGTGCTGCAAGCTACCTGACAGCAGACCGGCTCACCTCCGCTCGCGCGGAAGGGACGACTAGGACCGGGGGCCGACGGTGGAACAGGCCGGCTCACCTCCGCTCGCGCGGAGAGGACATGATTCCGCTCTTGGCCTGGACGGCCGCGGGCGGCTCACCTCCGCTCGCGCGGAGAGGACTTCCCATGTGGACGGCATGAACTGCGAGATTCCGGCTCACCTCCGCTCGCGCGGAGAGGACCCCATCGACCGCGCCACAAGCTTATGCTCGGCCGGCTCACCTCCGCTCGTGCGGAGAGGACGTGGTGCCACTCCTGGCGGGAGCCGATGATTCCGGCTCACCTCCGCTCGTGCGGAGAGGACCACTGCCAAAACGTGGACGCTGCGGGTTGACACGGCTCACCTCCGCTCGTGCGGAGAGGACTACGACGCAAAAGCCGTCCGTTGAACCTTGCCCGGCTCACCTCCGCTCGTGCGGAGAGGACTGGTTCTCGCAGGCCGGGACGGCGGTCCCCTGCGGCTCACCTCCGCTCGTGCGGAGAGGACGCACCCCCAGCGGCTCCATCCACGTCGAACAACGGCTCACCTCCGCTCGTGCGGAGAGGACGCCATCCCGCTGGCGCCCGGCCGACGCCAGGCCGGCTCACCTCCGCTCGTGCGGAGAGGACCCCCGCGCCGAAGGGGACCCACAGCACCTTGGCGGCTCACCTCCGCTCGTGCGGAGAGGACCGTCATCGCGAAGTCGACGACAGCGCCGCCGGCGGCTCACCTCCGCTCGTGCGGAGAGGACACCGGATCGGCCGCCCGTGCCCCCGGAGCAGGCGGCTCACCTCCGCTCGTGCGGAGAGGACCTCGGGACGCAGACGCGCGCCGACGCCAACTACGGCTCACCTCCGCTCGTGCGGAGAGGACCCTTCGCGACCTGCTGTCTTGTCAGGGCTTTGCCGTTGCTTTGCTGTTGGCAGTGCTGGGTGTGTGGTGCTGGCGGGGGTGGTTGTCAGTGGTGCCTGCTATGTCTGTGGGTGTGATGGATGGTGAGCGCATAGTAGTGGGGTCGGGTTGTCCTGATGGGCGGCTTTGGGGGAAGGCCCGGGGCTTGTCGGGGGAGTATCCAGTGTTGTGTCATCTGCTGGATACGGCGGCGATGTGCGGGGTGTTGTGGGATGCGCTGCTGGGGGCGGGGACGCGGGCCCGGATCGGTGGGGCGTTGGGGTTGCCTGTGGGGGATGCGCGGTCGGTGGTGTCGTTCTGGGCGGGGCTGCATGATTTAGGGAAGATCACTCCGGGGTTTCAGGCACAGGTGCCGGGATTGTTTTCACGGTTGAGCTCGGATCCGGTGTACGCGCTCGCGCGGGGTGTGGAGCATCTGCCGGTGTTGCGGCATGAGGCGGCGTCGCATTGGGCGGTGGCTGCACTGCTGGCGGAGGCGGGGTATCCGCAGGGGCGGCGCAGGTCGGGAGGCCGCCGGTCGTTGCAGGGTGCGGTGAGTCATCAGGTGGCGCAGTTGCTGGGCGGTCATCACGGCCTGTTCGCCGGGGTGCTGGCGGCGAGGGAGTTGTCGCAGGCTGCGGCGTATCAGCCGGGCCTTGGGGGTGGGGGCTGGCAGGAGCAGCGGCGGCTGCACTTCGAGGAGTTGCGGCGGGTGACGGGGGCGGGGCCTGTTCCGGCCGGGGGGCTGCCGGCGGAGCTGGCAGTGGTGGTGTGGGGGTTGGTGGTGGTGTCTGACTGGCTGGTGAGCCAGTCGGCTGCGGTGGAGTCGCTGATGCCCTCGCGATGGGGTGGCTCGGCAAGTGAGGTCGACGGGCACTGGCGGAAGACGCAGGCTGCCGCCGGGGGAGTAGCGCGTGCGGCGGGCGTCGGGCGAGCGCGGTTCGCGACCGGGGAGTTCGAGGGAGTGTTCGGGTTCGCCCCGAACCCTTTGCAGCAGGACCTGATCGGGGAGCTCCCGGCCCTGGTCGAGGAGGGCGGGCCAGGGCTGGTGCTGGTCACGGCGCCGACGGGGGACGGGAAGACGGAGGCGGCACTGTTCGCGGCGTCCGTGCTGGGACGGGCGGCCGGCTGCCGGGGGCTGTATGTGGCGCTGCCGACGATGGCGACGGCGGACGCGATGTTCCCGCGGGTGGAGCGCTTCGCCCGATCGGCGCTGGCGGGGGAGAGGGCGCTGGCGCTGCTGCACTCTATGGCATGGCTGCGCCCTGCGGCCGCCGCGCCCGTGTCGGGGGCGTCTGAGGTGCGCGCGGATACCCCGACGGTCCTGGAGGCGGAGGCCTGGCTGCGGGGCCGGCACCGGGGGCTGTTGGCGCCGCTTGGGGTAGGCACCGTCGACCAGGTGCTGACCGGGGTGCTGCCGGTGAAGTACGGGCCGCTGCGGCTGTTCGGACTGGCGGAGAAGGTCCTGGTCGTGGACGAGGCGCATGCATATGGGCCGTGGATGCATCAGCTGATGGTCCGGCAGCTGGAGTGGCTGGGGGCTCTGCGCGCGCCGGTGGTGCTGTTGTCGGCCACGCTGACGGGCCGCTCGGCCACCTCGCTGGTCGATGCCTACCGCAGGGGAGCCGGCTTCACCGACGGCACAGTGGTCGAGCCCCGCTATCCGGGCTGGCTCTTCGTGAGCGCTGCGACCGGCACAGTCTGCAGGCCGCGGCAGGTCGCCAGCGGGCGCGAGCGGACCTTGGAGGTGGCCGTGCGGCCGGTGGCGTGGGACACCGCCGAGCAGGGGAGCGTACGGGCGGGCGGGCGACGGCAGGCGCTGCGGGAGGAGCTGGCGCCCGTCGTGGAGCAGGGCGGCACCGCCATGGTGTGCTGCACCACCGTGGCCGAGGCGCAACGCACCTTCCGCGACCTGCAGGCCGCCTTCCCCGATCTCGCGGTCAGCCCGGGCGGCTTGCGTCTGCTGCACGCGCGCTACCCCGCCCGGGTGCGGCAGACCATCACCGCCGAGTGCGAGGAGGCGTACGGCAAGCCGCCCGCCGGGCAGGTGCCTGGTTCGCGTCCCGCTTCGATTCTGGTCGCGACGCAGCTGGTCGAGCAGTCCCTCGACCTGGACTTCGACCTGGTGATCAGTGATCTGGCGCCGCTGGCCCAACTGCTGCAGCGGGCGGGCCGCTGCCGCCGCCACGTGCGCGGAGCTGACGGCCGGCCGGCCTGGGCCGCCCGGGAGGACACCCCGAGACTGGTAGTGCTCGACCCGCTGGCCGGCCAGGGGGCGGGCAGCCGGCCCCCGGCGACGTGGGGTCGTATCTACGACACAGGCCTGCTGAAGCGGACCTCGCTGCTCCTGGCCCGCCACGGTGCCGGGATCGCGGTACCGGGGGACGTGCAGAAGCTGGTCGACGAGGTGTACGCGCCGGAGTTCGTCGACACTCTGCAGGAATCGGTACGCCGGGAGCTGGCCCGGCTTGATGGTGAGCGGCAGGCCGGTGAGGCCGCCGAGGCCTGCCTCGCGGAGCTCACGGCGATCTGCGCCCCGGCGGACGTGCGGGGGGACCTCTCTGCGCTGAGCCGCCGCGAGCCCGGGGTGAGCGAGGAACTGCTGGTGACCCGGCTGGGGGCGGACTCAGGCCGGGTGGTGTGCGTCTACCCCCGGGGCGACGGCTCGGTGACATTCGACGAGGCCGGGACGATGCTGGTGCCGGTGCCAGCCGGGGCACTGTCACGGCAGGACGTCGCCGAGATCATGTCGCACGTCGTGCCGGTCCCCGGCCGGTGGCTTGCCGCAGCCAAGGAGCATCCCCAGCCGGCCGGCTGGAGCAAGCACGCGGTCCTGCGGGACGTCGTGCTGCTCCCCATGGAGCTGGCCCCGCAGGGCCTGCGCCTCTGCCGTCTCGACGGGCGCACCCTGACGCTCGGCGACGCCGGCCTCGAAGAGATCTGACACCGGCTTTCCGGACTGCCCCACCACCGGTGACGAACTTCGCTACGGTGCAACTACCGCAACATAAAGGGTAGTTAGGCATTTTCCAGGCCTGGTTGGTGCGGCAGCTCGTCATGTCCGCGCGAAGCCGAGTCCCTGGGGATGCTCGTGAGCAGCAGGTCGGCACACGCTCGCTCGCGCGGGCCTGCGTCCCCCGCTTCAACATCTACGGATCGGATGGATTCCATGCCAGAGGGCATCTACAGCCTGATCGAGGAGCCGTGGATCCCCATCCGCTGGCGCCCCGACGCGGCCGGGGGACCCTTACCGGAGCGGCTCGGCTTTCAGGAGCTGCTGCTGCGGGCCCAGGACATCGCCGGGCTGGCCGTCGCGGACGCGCCCGCGCACGCGGCGCTCCTGCGGGTGCTCTACGCACTGACGGCCAGGGTCACGGGCCTGGATGCTGGCGGTGCCGACTGGAACGAGCGGCGCGAGGACGTCCTCGATGAAGGCCACCTCCCCGCCCGCCTCGCCGGCGGGCAGGGCGGAGTGGAGGGGTACTTCACCCACTGGCGACAGCGGTTCTTCGTCTTCGACCCGGCCGGCGGCCGGCCGTGGATGCAGGACGCACGCCTGGCCCGGCAGTGCGACCCAGCGAACACAGCCGGGGTGAACAAGCTGATCGTCACCCGGCCCGCTGGCAACAACCACGCCTGGTTCCGGCACGGCAGCGATGCCCGCCCCGACCTTCCGACCGTCCCCGAAGCCGTGCTCAACCTGCTGGTGTGGCACTACTGGGGACCGTCCGGCCGGTGCTCGTCCCGCGAGGTCGCCGGAGTCAAAACCGCCAGCGGCACAGCCGGCCCCCTGCGCACCGCACTGTCCTACCACCCCGAAGGCGACAGCTTCTTCGAGACTCTTCTGGCCGGGTTGATGCCGCCCCGGAGTTCCGATCGTCCAGAGCGGGACCTGTGTCCCTGGGAATGGGAGGAGCTCCCGGACCCCGATGCGCTGCCGCCTCTGCTGCAAGGGCCGTGTTCGCGCCTGACAGCCCGCTCCCGCCACGCACTCCTGCTGGTACCCCTCGACAACAGCCCCGCAGCAGGCACGCCGTCCCCCTCAGCTTCCACTAGACACACCGCGGCACCCTCCCCACCGGCGGGCCTTCCGTCCGGTCCGGCCCCAGCCCCGGAGCTGTTGGTGGCCGACGCCTACATCACCTGGGCCTACCGCCTGCCTGGTACACCGCGCGACGACGATTTCCTGATCTGGCAGACCAGCCAGCAGGGCAACCGCTACCCCCGGCCCGCCGACGCCAGCCGCGGCCTGTGGCGGGACCTGGACGCTCTCCTGCTCCTCAAGCCGGCCGGGAGCGCGCAACCGGTACGGCCCGCGGTGTTTCACACCGCCCAGGAAGTCACCGACCGGCTGCGTGTACGCGCTCTCGGCTTCGACCAGGACGGCCAGGCTAAGGACCACCAGTTCATCGACGCCTCCACCCCTCTGGTCTTTCACTTGGTCGAGGAACGTGCCCCGCACACAGCCCCCGCCGTGGGCCAGCTGCGTCAGCTGGGCGAGACCTACGGATGGCGCCTCGAACGCGCGGTGCGGCGCGCCTGGACCGCCTACATGAACGACCTGAAATCCGATGCCACCTCCTGGCTTACCGACGCGGCCGGACGCTACTGGCCCCGCGCCGAACGGGAATTCTGGGACCGCTTTGCCGGCTTGGACCGCGGTCAGAACCCGCAGGATCCCGGCCTGGACACAGCCCAGGCACGCAAGGCGTTCCTGCGTCTGGCCGAGGAGGCCTACGACGCGGTCACCGCGATCGTGACCCGCACCCAGCGCGGAGCCAAAGCCGTCAGCGAAGCACGCATCGAGCTCTACGGCGGCACCCGCAAGACCGGCAAGAAGAAGCAGCCATGACGCCACCGAACAGCAGGGCGAACGGAGCGACGCGATGACGACCACCACCCCAGCAGACCTTCCGCCCGACAGCCACGAACCGCTACCCGCGTCCGTACCGGGACAGCGCACCGCCGAGCGGGCAAGCCGCGAGAGGAACTTCGTGCTCTGGGTCCAGCAGCTGTGCGCCCAGGACCCCGGCGCACGGGCCGCCCTGCGCAGCGGCCTGCGCAAGGACCTGGACGCCGTACCGCGCATGCACCGCTTCATCGCGCCCTATCTTCCCGACGACCGCACCCCGCGCGAGGTGCAGCAGGCGTACTACGCGATCGCCTCGATGATCGCCGCCCAGCCCCGGCCCGCCCCGCCCGGCAACCCGACCCCCACCGACGACCAGGACGTCCCCGCCGGCCCCAGCGACCCTGGCCCAAGCGCCGCGACGGCCCCCGCCGGCTCGTCGGGGTGGGGCACCAGCCTGGGCGCTGCGTTCGCGGCCGCCGTCGGACCGGGGCGAGAGGGGCGCATGCGGGAAACCTCGGCCGAGAGCCGCCTGAACCTGCTCACCCGGCAAAGTCTTCCGGGCCTGCACCGCCACCTGCCCGCCGCGGTCGCGCACCTGCGGTCCCTCGACGTGCCGGTGGACTTCGCGCAATTGCTGTCCGACCTCGCCCACTGGCCCCGCCACTCGGGCCGCATCGCCCGCCGATGGCTGCAGGACTACTACCGCATCCGCGCCCGCGACGACCGCGCCGACGCCGAAGCCCTCACCGACCCCACACCCACCACCTAACCCCCCAGCCACCGGCACACAACCCGCCGCACCGCGGCCCCGCCAAGGAGACCAGCCATGCCCACAGCACCCGCACGCTTCATCGACATCCACATCGTGCAGTCCGTACCATTCGCCAACCTCAACCGCGACGACACCAACTCCGTCAAGACCGTCCAGTACGGCAACACCCTCCGGACCCGCGTCAGCAGCCAGTCCTGGAAGCGGGCGATCCGCACCGTCTTCCAGGACCACTCAGGCGACAGCGCCCTGCGCACCCGCCGCATCGCCGAACGCGTCACCCACCTGCTCATCGAACGGGAATGGCCCGAGCAGCTCGCCGCCCGGGCCGGCGGGCACCTCGCCGCCGCGTGCAGCAAGTTCGAACTGGCAAAGGACCCCGACAACCCCAAGCAGACCCTCCCGAACAAGGTCCTGACCAACGCCATGGTCTACGTACCCGAAGCAGCTGTCGCCGACCTCGCCGACCTCGCCACCCGCCACCGCGACCAGCTGCAAGCAGCGAAGGACATCACCAAGCCCACCGACAAGAGCATCCTGCCCAAGCCAGACGTCGACACCATCCTGCGCAGCCGCAACGGCGTCATCAACCTCTTCGGCCGCATGCTCGCCGAAGTCGACGACGCCGGCGTCGACGGCGCCGTCCAGGTCGCCCACGCCATGACCACCCACGCCACCGACGTCGAACTCGACTACTTCTCCGCCGTCGACGACATCACCGCCGCCTGGGCCGACTCCAGCGGCAGCGGCCACATGGGCCACGCCGAATACAGCGCCGGCACCTTCTACCGCTACGCCACCCTCGACCTGCGCGACCTGACCACCAACACCGGCGGCACCCCCAGCGAACTCCGAGACCTGGCACACGGCTTCCTCCAGGCCTTCATCACCTCCCTGCCCCAGGCGAAGAAGAACTCCACCGCCGCCCACACCATCCCCGACCTCGTCCACGTCAGCGTCCGCTCCGACCGCCCCCTCTCCTACGCCGCCGCATTCGAGCAGCCCGTCACCGCCGCCAACCAAGGCGGATACGGCGCCCCCACCCGCGAAGCCCTCGCCGACTACGCCCGCGCCGCCAACACCATGCTCGGCACCCGCCACATCGTCCACGCAGGCTGGACCAGCCTGGAATCCAAGACTCTCCAAGGCCTCGGCACCCGCCTCGACTCCTTCGACGAGCTCCTGACCACCGCCTTGGACACCGCCCTCACCCAGCCCGACGGACCCCGAGCATGAACACCCCCACCCGGCCCGCGCCCGAGCACGGCATCCTCCTGCGCCTCACCGGCCCCCTGCAGTCCTGGGGACGCCTCAGCCACTTCAACGAACGCGACACCGCCCCCTTCCCCACCCGCTCCGCCCTCATCGGCCTCCTCGCCTCCGCCCTCGGAAGACACCGCGCGGAACCCATCGACGACCTCGCCACCCTCACACTGACCGTCCGCACCGACCGCCCCGGCATCCCCCTACGCGACCTGCACACCGTCGGCGGCGGCCTCCCGGCCCGCTCCACGGTCACCACCGCCGAAGGCAAAAAACGCAGCGGCGACACCACCACCCTGCTCACCCACCGCACCTACCTCGCCGACGCCGCCTTCACCGCCGCCCTCACCACCACCCCACAAACCCCAGACACGCTGCTCGAAGACGCAGCCGCAGCCCTCACCCACCCCAAGTGGCCCCTCTACCTGGGCCGGCGCTCTTGCCCGCCCGAAGGGCCCCTCCTGCTGGGCACCAGCGACGACGCTCTCTACCACCTCGTCCACCTGCCCATCGCAGCCCCACCACCCCTCGCCCACCAGCACCCCCCCACCGCCTTCACCTCCGACCAGCCCCTGAGCCGCCTCCCCGCCCCCACCCATCAGGACGCCGCGGACCACGCAGACGGAGACACCCCTGCAGGGCAGATCAACGACCAGCCCGCAACCTTCCACCCCCGCCGCCGCAGTTACCGCGCCCGAGCGGCCTACCACCGGAGCCTGCATCTGCCCCCCGCCCAGTACGCAGGCCTCGGCACCCCTCAACTCCACACCCTCGCCGCATACACCACCACGCACCTGACCCACCCGGAAGGCAGCATCCGATGACCGCCGCCTACCTCACGCGCATCGTCCCCGACCCCCGCTCACCCGAAGCCCGACGCGACGCCCGCACCGCCGTTGACCTCCACCGCCGCCTCATGTCGCTGTTCCCCGACAACGCCGGCCCCGACCCCCGCGCCCGCTTCCATGTCCTGCACCGCACCGAAGACACCCCCACCGGCCCCCACCTCCTCCTGCAAAGCAGCCACCAGCCCGACCTCACCAAACTCCCCACCACCTACGGCACCGCCACCACCAAACCCCTCGACGCTCTCCTCGGCGCCCTGCGCCCCGGCCTGACCATCCGCTACCGCTGCGTCGCAAGCCCTGTACGCAAACCCGGAGCCACCACCCGCGCCGCCTACAACCTGCCGGCCGTCGTAGCCCTCACCGGTACCGCAGCCGACGAATGGTGGTACCGCCAAGCAGACACCGCAGGCCTGAAGATCATCAGCCTGCACGCACAACCCCTCGACAACGCCCGCGGCACCCGCAACCCCAACACAGGCGACCGCCAGCGCATCCACCATGCCCGCACACGCTTCGACGGCACAGCCGCCGTCCTCGACCCCGGACAGCTCCGCACCGCAATCCTCGAGGGCATCGGCCGCGGAAAGTCCTACGGATGCGGCCTCCTCAGCATCGCCCCCGCCAAGCCGGGGCCGACATGACAACAAGCCGCACCAACCGACCGGCGTCCGACGCCCGTCGGCGACTGGCCAAGCCCACCGTGGCGATGCTGCCACGCATCGCCGACTCCCTCTCCTTCCTCTACCTCGACGTGGTCCGCATCCACCAAGACGACACCGGCGTCCGCGCCGAAGTAGCCACCGAACGCGGACCAGAGACCGTCTACCTCCCCACCGCAGCCCTCAGCTGCGTACTCCTTGGCCCGGGCACATCCATCACCGCCCGCGCCCTGACCACCTTCGCCCGCCACGGCACCACCGTTCTCGTCACCGGCTCCGGCGGAGTCCGCTGCTACGCCGCCGCCCTACCCGACTCCCTCAGCACCACCTGGCTCGAACGCCAGACCCGCGCCTGGGCCGACGACACCCAACGCACAGCAGTGGCGACCGCCATGTATGAGAAAAGGTTCGGAACCGGCACCGCTCCCACCGGAAGCTCCCTCGCACAGCTACGCGGAATGGAAGGCCAGCGAGTCAAGGCCCACTACCGCCTCCTCGCCCAGCAATACCGCATCGGCCGCTTCCGCCGAACCTACGACCCCGCCGCCTGGGACACACAGGACCCAGTCAACCTGGCCCTCTCCGCCGCCAACACCTGCCTCTACGGCATCGTCCACGCCGCCATCCTCGCCCTGGGCTGCTCACCAGCCCTCGGCTTCGTCCACTCCGGCAACCAGCAAGCATTCGTCTACGACATAGCCGACCTATACAAGGCGCAACTCACCATCCCCCTCGCCTTCTCGCTCCACGCCTCAACGAATCCCGAAGCAGCAGCTCGCAGGTCATTCCGCGACGGCCTACGCCTTTTCCGCCTCCTACCACGGATCGTCACCGACATCCAGGACCTGCTGGCGCCGGACGCGCAGGGTCCCGTGCCGGACCTGGACGAAGAACTTGTCGACCTGTGGGACCCGGTCACCGGAGCAATCCGTGGCGGAACGAACCACGGCTTCTTCACCGGTGAGGCCAAATGACCTCGATGATCGTTATCGCCGCCACAGCAGTACCACCCCACCTTCGCGGGGCACTGAGCCGTTGGCTTCTCGAGGTCACCCCAGAGCTCTACGTCGGGACGGTCTCCGCCCGCGTCCGAGACGAGTTGTGGTCTTCAGTAAGCGCCGCCTGCCGGAACGGGTCCGCAGTCCTCGCCTACCCAAGCGACAATGAACAAGGGTTCGCGTTGAGGACCAGTGGTAGCCAACGCCGCGCGCCGGTCGACTACGACGGGTTGACTCTGATCAGCTTCCGGCAAGACGGTCAAGAAGATACAAAGATGTTCTAACGCTGCAGCTCAGAAAGTGTGGTCTCCGCGCGAGCGGAGGTGTCCCGGCCCGCACCTTCCGGTACGGGCCTTGGCCTGGGTGGTCTCCGCGCGAGCGGAGGTGTCCCGCCGCGGAGCTCCTGCGCCGCGCGGAGGCCGCCGTGGTCTCCGCGCGAGCGGAGGTGTCCCGGCGCCACCGGACACCAGCACCCGCGCGCGCCCGTGGTCTCCGCGCGAGCGGAGGTGTCCCGTCCAGGCCGGCCAGCGCGCCCTCCGGCTGGACGTGGTCTCCGCGCGAGCGGAGGTGTCCCGCGACAGGTCCGGAGCCAAGCGCGCGCCGGAGAGTGGTCTCCGCGCGAGCGGAGGTGTCCCGCGACAGGTCCGGAGCCAAGCGCGCGCCGGAGAGTGGTCTCCGCGCGAGCGGAGGTGTCCCGGCTGCAGTGCCAGCCGTCTCGCTCCGCAATGGGTGGTCTCCGCGCGAGCGGAGGTGTCCCGCGCCCCAAGGTCTTCTGCTCCGAGGCGTGCAAGTGGTCTCCGCGCGAGCGGAGGTGTCCCGGCTCCGGCCAGTCCGCGGATCTTTGTCAGGGCGTGGTCTCCGCGCGAGCGGAGGTGTCCCGCCCGTCTGCTCCTCGCACTCCTGGGCGTTGCCGTGGTCTCCGCGCGAGCGGAGGTGTCCCGGTTGCCGGGGGAGCGACTATTCTCCGCTGGGCGTGGTCTCCGCGCGAGCGGAGGTGTCCCGACAGCCTCACCCATCGACAGTCGCTCGCGTTCGTGGTATCCGCGCGAGCGGAGGTGTCCCGGAAGCGGCGCTGCGGCTGGACCCGTTCATCGGGTGGTCTCCGCGCGAGCGGAGGTGTCCCGCCCAGGGGCTCGCCGACGCCCGTGCCGGACATGTGGTCTCCGCGCGAGCGGAGGTGTCCCGCTGAGGGCGTCGAGGAGCCCGTTCAGCTGCTTGTGGTCTCCGCGCGAGCGGAGGTGTCCCGCACGTTCCTTGCGAAGAGCCGCAGCCCCATGAGTGGTCTCCGCGCGAGCGGAGGTGTCCCGTCTTTGAGCTTCCGGGCGTTGCCGAACCGGGGGTGGTCTCCGCGCGAGCGGAGGGGTTCCGTACAGGGACTTGACGGGGGTCGGCTAGGTTCTGTCTCCTTGGTTAGCGTCGGGTCCGGATGAGGATGCCGGCGAGGTGGAGTGCGGTCTGGTAGGCGATGGCGAGTTTGTCGGTTCGTGTGGCCAGGCCGCGCCACTGCTTGAGGCGGTTGATGCAGCGTTCGACGGTGTCGCGCTGCTTGTGAGCCTGACGGTCGAAGCCGGGTGGGCGGCCGCCTCGGGGCCTCGCCGTTGGCGGTGGCCGATCTCGGCCCATCTGATCAGCCGTTTGTGGGCGGTCTGGAACGATCCGAGCTCTTCGGGCAGGTCCCGCCAACCAACGACCGGATGTGATCGCGTCTCGTCGGGGTGCGAATCTTAGGGGTTCCTGCCGTAGAGGGGGCGCATGACCGCCCGGGGTTCATCAGGCGGTTGACGCGAATGCGGCGCGAAGGAAGGGGTAGGGCACAGACCGGTGGGCCGTCTCCTGAAGGTGGCGATGCCAGGCGGCCTGGTCAGTGTTCTCTCTCTCGCAAGCGTGGGGTCATTGCGGGTTGTGAGGGGGCGGGGATTTTGGCCCAGACGGTTTTGCCTTGGGGGGTGGGCTCGGAGTAGCCCCAGGCGGAGCTGAGGCCGTCGATGATGATCATGCCTCGTCCGTGTGGTTTCAGGAGGTTGGCGTAGGTCAGAGGCGGAGGGATGGTTGGGGGGTGGGGACTGGGGTCGGAGACGGCGCATATGACGGCTTCGTCTTTGCGTAGGAGTCCGAGCCAGGCGGTGGTGCTGCCGGTGGTGAGGCTGTGCATGACGGCATTCGCGGCTAGTTCGGCGACTACGGCGATGACTGCGTCGGCGTGTTGGGGCAGGTTCCATTCGTCCATCACCTTGCGGGTGAAGCGGCGGATCCTGTGGAGGATGTCGGGTTCGTTGGTGATCGCGCGGGCGGTGAAGCCGGCGGCGCTGATACCGAGTTCCAGTCCCCAGTCGATGCGGGTACCGGGGTGGCTCATCCTCATTTCGAGTGGAGCTGTTTCGGCCACTGGTGGCGTGGCCGTGCCGGTTTCTTCGTGACCGTCGGTAGTTGGTGCTCGTCGTTGCATCGTACGTCCCCCCGCAAGGCATCCAGGAGCGCGATTCCTGGTGGCTTGATGCCGGTTAGTATCCTCGCCGCCCGCCGCTTCATGCAATTGCATCGGGTGGTGGCGACTCGAAAGAAGAAGAATTCGAACGTGCATCCAATTCGGGATGTTTCGGCGTGTCGTGGGCGGTAGTGGAGCGGCGTGAGTTAGGGGCAGTGCGGTGGAGCGTAAGGGCAGTTCGGTTGCGGCGGATTCGATCGAGGGTGTGGTGTGGGTGAAGAGCGGTCGAAGTGCCGCGGACGGGAACTGTGTGGAGGTCGCGGGGTTGCCGGGCGGGGGTGCGGCGGTGCGAAACTCGCGTGACCTGCGGGGCCCCGTTTTGTTCTACACGAGCGGGGAGTTCGCTGCGTTCGTCCAGGGCGTGAAGGACGGCGATTTCGATCATTTGATCGGCTGATCGGGATAAATCCGATTGTGGGCTCGTAGCGGGCTCCGGGAGTGGGACACTCGCGGTGAGTAGCCGCACCGTCCTCTGCAGGAGCCTGCCTTGTCTCACGACGATCCCCCTCCGGTCCCTGTCCGGGTTCCGTCGGTTCAGGAGTACCTGGGTTTTCCGGGCCGCCGCAGTCCCACGGCGCTGAACCTGGTGGTGGGGCACAGGCTGAGGGAGATCCGTCAAGGGGCGAGGCTGATGCAGAAGGACAGTCGGCGGCCTGCGATCTCCCCGTCGAAGCTGAGCCGGATGGAGCGGGGCGTGCATCGGGTGCGGGTGGAGGACATGGTGCGGCTCGTGGAGGGCTACGGGGTCGGGGAGGCGGAGGGCGAGCAGCTGGTGCAGCTCACCAAGCTTGCGAATGAGCCTGGCTGGTGGGCGCGGCACAGGAGAGTCGTCCCGCCGTGGTTCGATCGGTTCATCGGCCTCCAAGAGGCCGCGACATGGATCCGCACCTACGAATATCAGATCGTGCCCGGGCTCCTGCAGACCGAGGAGTACGCCCGCGCGGTGACCGAGGTGAAGTACCTCCTGGCGGGCGCGGCCGAGGTCGAGGCGCGTGTGCGGCTGAGGATGGAACGTCAGGAACTGCTGGCGTCGCCCGCTCGTCCCCACCTCCTGGCCATTCTGCATGAAGGTGTGCTCCACAGCCGGTTCGGCGGACCGGGGGTGATGCGCCGCCAGGTCGAGCACCTGATCGACATGTCCGCCAGACCCCACATCACGATTCGTGTGCTCCCGTTCACCAACCCGTGTGTCCTGGGCTCGCCGGTGACACTCCTGAGGTTCGATCAGTACCGGTTGCCCGACCTCGCCTACATCGAGCGGGGGAGTCGCTCGGAGTACATCGGGGAGCCGGGGGAGAGCGACTACTTCTCCGCCCAGATGGCCCAGCTGGTGGTGCATTCTGCTTCCGTCGAGGAGTCCCTGGCCATCCTGAAGTCCGCTCTCTAGAGCCGAATCCGCCCCGTGCCTACGCAAGCCGGGCTAGACCTCCGTACTCGCACCAGCCCCGGTCCACGGGCGGGGTAGGACGTTTGCCTGCCGGGTGCCAGGCGGTGACGTCGCACAGGCCGGGGGCGTGGACCTCGAGGCCGACGAAGACAGCGTCGATCTCCTCGCGGGCACGTACCCTGCCCCATCCCGCCGCCTGCCGCAGGTATCCGCTCAGCTCCTCGCCGGCGGCCGGGTCGTCACAGATCAGGTGGCTGACCGCCAGGAAGCTCCCTGGCGCCAGGTGCGACAAGAGCTCGCGTACGGCCTGGGCAGGGGAGTCTTCGTCGGGGACGCAGTGCAGCACCGATACATACAGGCACGCGACCGGACGACCGAAGTCGATGACAGAGGCCAGCCGTTTCTGACGTAACAGGGCGGAAGGGTCGCGCAAGTCGCCTTGGACGACCGCAGTTCGGCCGTTGCCTTCCAGCAGCGCCTGCCCGTGCGCGACGACCAGTGGATCGCTGTCCACGTACACGTACGCCACCTGCCCGCCCGCGGCCGCCTTGGCGGCGATCCGGTGGGCGGGCTGAGGACTGGGGAACCCGCATCCGACATCCAGGAACTGCCGTACCCCCAGCCGGCCCGCCAAGTGCGCGACAACCTGCCCCAAGAACTCGCGCTGGGCGCGGGCCAAAGCCCGTACAGGCGCCCTCGCCATCAACTCCGCGCATGCTGCGCGGTCGACGGGATAGTGATCGCGCCCGCCCAAGAGGAAATCGTGCATCCGGGCCATGCTGGGCCGCTTGAAGTCGACGGACCCGGCGAGCGGGTAATCGCGGTCCATGATCCCCTCACCGCCGTCGGCAACGTCCTGCGGCAGCATCCCATCTCGCAGACCCCGCGCGGACCAGGAACCGCACACCCCTGCAACGCCCGGGGCGCACGTGATATAGCCCGCATGCACCGTGCCGGGAGCACGCCCGGCGCGAACCTCACACGATCGAGGCGATCTTCACGCCCCCTGGCGAATGCAGCGCTCGACGGGGGCGGCGAGCCGGGGCGGAAGACTGCGCCCGGCGCTGCGCAGTCTTACGGCCACGGTCGGCTCTTCCAGCCCCATCACGTGGGCTGTTTGGCCGGCGGTCAGCGCCATCCGGCAGCGCAGGACGACTACGTCGGCCTGCGCGGCAGGCAGCTCACGGTAGACCTCGTCCTCCTCGAAATCCGTGCAGGAGTGCACGCCGTGCAGCGTTGAGTCGACCAGCCCGCCCAGCACAGCCCAGGCGACTGCCTCGGGACGGGAACTGCTGATGACCGAAGGCCAAATGGCTGCCAGCGTGGCGAACGCGGTCGCGGCGATCGCTTTACTGAGTTCGGCATCGCGGACACGGGCCTGGATGTACCGGCTGTAGGCCTCACAGTGGAGCTCACGGAAGGCGGTGTACTCCATCGAGGGCATTTCATAACCGTCAGCATGCGTCATGGAAGACAGGCCAAAGCAGCTCGAGGACGGACGATGGGACGGCGGCCGCCGGCGGAATAGCTCCGGCGGCCGCCCCGGGTGAGCGTCACCCCTGCCCGCCCGATGGGCGGGGCACGACCGGCGGGTCATCGGGACGCTCTCCCACCGAAGGGTCCCACTGGTTCAAGAACCCGTAGTGCACCGCCTCCCACAGCGGACGCACATCTGCGGGATGCGCGCCTACCGACTTGACGAAGGCACCCGTCATCTCCCACGTCGGCACCAGCCGCTCCTGCAACAGATCGATGATGTCCTGCCCGTCGACACCACTGATCGCGGAGAGCCGCTCTACGGGTGGGCTGCCCGCCGCCAGGTACAGACCTCGAAGCGCTGCGTGCAGACGGGCCTTGGCCACGTCGAACGAGGGCCGGCTAGCTGGGATGCGGCCCTGCGAGAGATCCCACAGAACGCCCAGGTCGTCCACGGGGTGCTCGAAAACCGCGGCCAAGGCCGCGACCACATCCCAACCCGGTGAGCGCTCACCGCTGAGAACACGCGAAAGGTAGGAGGGCGACCATCCTGTCCGCTGGGCGATGTCCTTGATGGCCATGCCGCTGCGTGAGTGCAGATGAGCCAGGGCATCGGCCAGCAGGGACTGTGCCCGACCGGGCCCGTCGCGCAGCGGTCCCGACTCACCCTGCCTGCCGGCACGGCCCTCCTCAAAGGGGGCGCCCTTGGGAGGCGCATTGCCCAGATGGGTAGCCGCTGAATGCTCCCTGGCCCGCCGCTCCATCTGCCGCTGGACCTCTTGCTCGCCCCAGCGCGAGCGGGCCGTGGGAACGCTGACCTGCGCCGCCTTGGCCACTGCTGCCCAGTTCTGGCCCGTTGCCTTCGCGTCCCGTACTGCAGCAGCCACGTAGTAGTCGATCTCCCGGGCCAATTCGCGAGCCCGCTGCAGCAGTGCGGTCAACTCCTTGCGGTCCTCGTACTCCGCGTTCAGCAGCCCAGTCGCCATCAGCTGCAGATCCTCAGCGATGTAGCGGCCAAGCGGCAGACCGGCCCGCGGGCGGGTCAGGTCCACCTGTCCGTCCCGCTCACGCTGGGCCCGGCTGCGGCATTCCGTGCCGCAGTACTCGGGTTTGCGTCCGACACGCCCCGCTACATGAGGGATGTGCGAGCCGCATCGGCGGCACTTTCCAAACCCGTTCTCGCTCGTGACCACGTCACGGCCACCCTTCCTGTTGTGCGGTCAGTTTCTCTCCGGGATGTACAAACCCGCCCCGCCGAACAAGCGGACCAATGCCCTCCGCATGCCGGGCCGGGAATGTGCCCCACCCGGCGGCCGGCGCGGTCTCCCGCGCACGGCCGCCGGACAGGACGCAAACCCCTAGGAAGAGCTGGCCCGCTGGTAGCTGACGCGAGAGCGCGACGCAGCAGACAGCAGAGTCAGCACCATGGCCACCCCCATCGGCGCCTCCCACGCACCCGACTGGAACACGAACGGAGCCACCACCACCGCGGCCAGAGCACGCACCTCGAGCGTGACGGCCCAGGCACTGCGCACTTGGCCGCCTTCACCTGGAATGGCGCTGCTGTTAGCGTCAAACCCCGACGCGGCCCCCAAGGGGATCGCGGGCAGGAAACGGTCGGACATTACAGATACCCACTTTCTGTGTCGCTGACTGAGCAATGAGGGGGCCCCGGCGTAACTGGTGGCCACCGGGCCGGGGCCTACTCGCACAACGACGCTAACGGGCGCAGACCCCCCTCATCCATCCCATCCGCCAATCGTGCAAATCATCTAGCAGTTGGTGATGAGAAACCGCGTCAGCCTCCACCGGAGGGGCCCGCTGCAATTTCACAAGGCGCTCTCGAACGCCACGAAATCGACACAGAGTCAACATGCCTCGCCGCGCTACGATCAGAATCGATCAGAAAGCATTCCACGCGGCCCCCTTTAATTCAAATGATCATTTGATGTGCGCGGCAGGGGTGTGCCGAAGCTGCCGAGAAGGCGACAATCCGTCCGTCCACCGGGGCCGACTCCGGCGTGTACACTCCTCCGCTCCTACCACCCCCGCGTCGGCTGGGAACACATCGCCGGTGACGCAGGGGAGGTGGGTCAGACCGTCCTCCCCGCCGACAAGGGGTCGGTGTGATGCCGCGGCGGCCCCATGGTCTTGTGCAGTCGGTGCTCTCCACCTGCTGTCTGCAATGGCTTGAGGTGCTGCGCCCCCGGTGTCCGGCACCTCGGCCAGCGGCGGGCGGTTGACGTAGTAAGACAAGCGCCTGCCGGGTGACCGGGGGGCGCAGGCTTCTTGATGTAGGCCCCTCTTTGACTGCGGTGGGCACTGCTTCCCCACTGCCGTGTACATGAGGTAGGGGCAGGCTGAGTTCGTTCCGGCTGAGGGTGAAGCCGGTCATGGGCGTTGGACGTAGGCCGCCAGTTCGGGGTGTGCGCGGAGGAGTTGTTCCCGTAGGCGCTGTACTTCTTCGGCCTCGGCAGCGGCATGTCGTTCGGCTTCGGCTCGGTCTTCGGCTGTGCGGGTGTGGTGGGCGTGTTCGGTGTAGGCGTCGTCGAGCATGCGTTGCCATCGGATTGCCTGTCGGAGCCGTTCGGCTTCCTGGACTGCCTCGGCTTCGGCCCTCAGGCCTGCGGTTGCCTGTTCGATGTGGGCCTGTTCTGCCCTGTCCCTGCAGCGCGGACACAACCCGTCGCCGGGACGGGGCCCTTTGCCCACGGCGGTGCAGTGGTCGCCGACGCATTCCCACCAGTTGGGCTGTGGGCATGTCTGCCGTTGTGCGGGGACGTGGGTGCGACGTCGGTCTGCTCGGCGTTCCGTGCATTTGGGACATGGGCCGCCGAGGTGGATGGTCGTGCCGTCCTCGCACATCGGATCCGGGCAGTCCGTGGACGGGCGCACCAGTCCCACTGCGACACCGACGGGGGAGGAAAGTTCTCCTTGGGCCAGGGCAAGGGCGTAGCCATGGGTCCACCATCGGCGCTGGATCCGCTCGAGGACCTGCTGGGGCGTCCGTCCGCCGTCTAGGGCTTGCAGGATCGCCTCGCGCAGCACGGCCGGACGGTGCGCCGGTAGCAGTCCTGCCAGCTCGGGCGGCCACCCCGCTTCCACTGCCCTGACCGCGCCTGCCTGCCCCTGCTGCATCCGGCCGCGGGCGGCGTCCCGAGACCTGGTTGCCGGGGTGCGCGCGCCAGCGCCCGGGGGCGCGGCGCAGCCGCCGGCCTCACGCACGCTACTGCCTGCAGTAGCCCTGCGGGCGTCATCGGCGCTACGCGCCGCAGGCGCTGTCGGGGTTTCTTTGACGGGGAGGGTTAGAGGAGAGGGTTGGGGGACTGGCAGTCCCCCCTGCCGGGACTCTGAGTCCCCCCTGCCCGGGGACTGACGGTCCCCCGTCCCCTCGGCGTCGGCGCGTGGTGGGGGAGGGGACTGACAGTCCCCTCCCCTCTGGCGCGGCTTGCCCTTGTCACTGCGCTCGGTGCGTGCAGGGGCGGGCGGCAACGCCGGACGGGTCTGCTGTGTGAGCGGCTGCAGACCGCGCTGCGCCCGGTCCTCGTTCACCCGTGCGAGGCGCTCCGGGCCGTACCAGGCAGCTGGGATCTGCAGGTCGTAGACCTTGGGGCGGGCGTGGGCGGGGATGTACCGGGCGGCTGCCTGGTCGCCGAGCGTGATCACACCCCGTTCGGCGAGAGACGCCAGACGCCGTTGGACCGTCTTGACATCACAGAGCGCGATCCGCGCCAGCGTCCGCCGTGAGGGGAAGGCGTTGGTGCCGTCCGGGTCGGCTTTCTCGGCCAGTCCGGCCAGCAGCATCCTGTCCGTCGTACTGTTCACAGGGCTGTCGTGCAAGGCCCACAGGATGGGCTCAAGTGCCATGGCGCACCACCACATCCAGGGTGAGCCGGGTGGTGTCGTGGGAGGGGGCCTGTGGCGCCCTCGGGATGGTTCCGCATAAGCTCATGGCTCAGCGCACCTCTCAGTTCACGCAACTGGGTGCTCTTCCCCGCGCAGGCGGTCCAGGCCTGTACGAGGACCTGCGAGCCCCGCCACCTGTGGCGGGGCTCGTTCGGTTCGGGCGAGTGGTCATGCCCTACACAACGGCAAACGTGTCACCGTCCTGATCACCGGTGTGCCCCGTGTGGCATCACAACTGGGCGACGGCGCAGGCGGTGAGTCACCGGTGAGGTTCCACCCGCCGCTACGGCACGTTGCCGGCCAGTGGCAGCCCCCCGTAGTGGAGCTGGCTGCGGCTGCGCACCACGGCGTTCGATACACAGGACCGGTACCCGTTCCCCGATGCCGGGCTCTGTTGCCTCGGCCTTTCGTCGGCGGGCTGTGACGGTCTCGTCGGCGGTCTAGGGATCCAGCCCGGCCGCGGTTATGGCGCCGAAGACACCGCCGATGACATTGCCCGGTTCGTTGTGTACTGATGCCTCCTCGTCGGTGTGAGCGAGGAGGAAACGGACGGTGGCTAGCGGCAGCCGCCGGCGTGGGCGGTGAATGACGACCACGCTGCGGGCGTGAAGCCGAGAACCGGTGCCTGGGGCTCGTTGTTGCGCTTGGAGTCCCGTACATAGACGGTGCCCGGCTGGGGGCAGGTCTCCAGGCAGTTGCCGCTTGCGTCACCGCTGTAGGAGGACTTGAACCATTGCCCGTACGGACGGACGGTGTTGGTGCTGCTCATGCTGATACCTCTCGTGCTGCTTGTTGCAGGAATGCGGGGGTCTCGTGAGCGGGCAGGGCGCCCTGGGCGAGGATGTCGAAGCGACGGACGAACTGTTTGACCGGTCGCTTCTTCGACAGGCACTTCATGCCCTGGTCCAGGGTGCTGCTCGCGACGACGACCGGGTCGGGGAGTTCCTTGCGGTCGAAGTCGAGAACGTGGAACTCGCCGAAGACTCGGTACGTGGGGGCCGAGGACGGGATGATCCGTACGGTGACGTTGGGCAGCGAGGACAGGCGCTCGATCTCCTCGTACTGTTCCCGCATGATTGCCGGGCTGCCGACCATGTTCGTGAGCGCTGACTCGTCCATGATGCAGACGAGTTCCATGCCTTCTTCGGTGATCCGCTTCTTCCGGTTCATCCGTACCTCGACCGCACTCTCCACGAACTCGGATGTGCGGTCGTCGGCGACCCGGGCGCTTTCGATCAGCGCAAGGGCGTAGCGCTCGGTCTGCAGGAGTCCGTTCACCACCATCGGGGTGCACGCCTTTACGATCTTGGCCCCCGACTCGAAGGCGAGGAAGAGACTCATGCCGGACGGCAGCACCGGAGCGCTCGGCCCCCACCAGTCGTCAGCTTTGGCGTTGCGGTACCAGTCGGTGAGGACTTCCTGGCCCTCGAAGGGCACCTGGTAGGCATCGAGGAGCTTGGCGAACTGCTCTATCCGCTGGAACCCGGACGTACCGTTCTCGACCCGGCTGATTGCTGATGGTGCGCACCCTACGGACTTCGCGGCCTGCTCTCCCGTCAACCCCGCCTGTTCGCGAAGACGGGTGAGTTCGGCGCCAAGCACGATCCGAAGAAACGTAGCCCGTACGTTCGCCGCCATTCCTACTCCTTCCTCTCCGGTTGGGACCGTGTGAGCCGCGGCTTAGATGGTGGCAGCTTCGGTTCCAGTTGCGCGAGCCGCGGTTCGTCGCCATCGGTCTTCGGTCCGCCCCTGCCGGGGCCCGGTTCGCCTCAAGTCATATACCAATCCACTTCCCCTCGCAATTGCGATGGCGATTCTGATTGCACTTCAAGTTGGTCTGGCGGCACGGTAGTCAGGCCGCCCCAGGGGTCTGGGCCAACTGTCGTACACCGGTTCCAGGGCGGCCCTGTCACCCTCATGCCCTGCTGAATGGAGCACGCGTTGACGGCCTTGACTCAAGTGCAGTTCGGCGACTGGACGGACCGGAACAACGCCGAGCAACGGCGGGTGTCGTTGGACGCGCGCCCGGCCGGTCGCAGCGACCCGCTGGAGCGCCTGCGGGCACTGCGTACCGGTGGGGTGCGGCGGGCCGGGGAGCGGGCTGGGTACAACGGCCGGATGCTCAGAGTGGTCTGCTACGTGCAGGCGCCCCGACAAGAGGCCGACGCCCAGCTCGAGCTGCTGGAACTGATGGCTAAGGCGCGGCACTGGATTGTTCGCGACGAGAGGTGCCTGGACTCGGCAGGTCCTGCGCTCCTGGAGTACCGGCCCGGCCTGTCGGCCGCGCGTCGGCTGTTGCGCGCGGGCTACGCGGATGGGCTGCTGGTGCCGCGGTACGAGCACGTCAGCCCCAATCTCGCCGAGTACGAGCGGCTCCTGCTTGAGATGGATCAGCGGGGCTGGTTCATGGCGCTGGCGCTGTCGGAGACGGGCCGGTGAGTGGCTTATGGGCGCGGATGGACCGAAGGCGCTGGATGGATGAGCGCGGCATGGGCTGGCGGCAGTGGGTGTTGCAGGCGCTGATCGTGCTGACGGTGCTCGGCCTGATGGCCGCGTACTGGTACGCGACGGAGAGAAGGGGATGACGACCGTGGAGCACAGCAGAGCAGCAGAGCGGAACGAACTGCCGGTGCGTACACAGCAGCAGGAGCCACGGTGGACCCGGCTTCTGAAGAACTTGCAACCGCCTGCGGAGGACCTGCGCGCCGCGGCCGCCCGCGAGTGCCTCTCGGCGCCGCGCGCCGGTGAGAACCGGCCGCAGTCGTCAGGTGGTGGAGTGTGAACGACCAGAGCCGCGCCGTCGAAATCTCCGAGCGGGGAAGGGTTCCCGCACAGCAGGGTGCGTGGACCAAGCGCCTGTACTGGGACGTCTTCTACTCCACCGACGAGCCGAAGGAGAACCTGCCGGTGACGCATGCGGAGATGGAGGGGTTCCGCCGCCATGTTCTTGCTGCTGGTGCGAGGACCGCGATCGATGTGGGCAGCGGCTGGGGTCTGCTGGCGACGTTGATGGCCCGGGAGGGCCTGAGGACCGTCGGCTACGACTGGTCGCCAGTCGCGGTCGACCGCGCCCGGACATTCTGGGGCGAGGAGAAGCGGCTGTCCTTCGAGGTGCATGACTTCCTCACTCAGACCCCGCCGCGCGAGCTCGTACCGGGTACCGTGGATGTGGTGGCCTGCCGGCTGACACTGCCGTACCTGGACCGGCACATCGCGATGGCGGATTTCCGGCGCTGGCTCAAGCCGCGCAGCGGGGTGCTCTACCTGGTCGTGCAAGTGCGGGAACGACAGCAGCCCGGCAAGGAACGCGGCTTTCCGCACTCCGTCGTCGAGGAGCTGCGGCACGGCTGGCGGCATAGCGTCCGCTGGGACCTGGACCTCCCACATGCGTTCACGAGCGTATTGGGCGAGTTCACGGCCCTGGCCCTCACAGGGCCCGAGGGCTGACTGACCACACGTTTCCCCCGCTCCCTGCCGGTGGCCGAGATCAGTATCGCCTCGCAGGGAGCGGATGCCCCCGGCCAGTCGGCGGCCGCTATTTCCGGACCCTTCGTCACACCCGCGTGAGATCGTGACCGTGATCAGGAACCACACCTGACTAGGAGGTGCCGTTCATCCCATGCAGCTGACTCGTACGCACCGGATACTCATCGGCGTCGTGGTCGCCGGAGCCGTCGTCATCGCGGGCATCGGCTTCGCGGGCTCGTACTCCGCGGTGCGTGCCCTCGCCCTGCAGAAAGGCTTTGGGAGCTTCTCGCTGGTGTTCCCGATCGGCATCGACGCGGGCATCTGTGTCCTGCTCGCGCTGGACCTGCTGCTGACCTGGATCCGGATCCCCTTCCCGCTGCTGCGCCAGACGGCGTGGCTGCTGACGATCGCGACGATCGCCTTCAACGGCGCCGCGGCCTGGCCGGACCCGCTGGGTGTGGGCATGCACGCGGTGATCCCGATCCTGTTCGTGGTGACGGTCGAGGCCGCCCGGCACGCGGTGGGCCGGATCGCGGAACCCGCTGGTCGTCCGGCTGCGCGATCGTTGCCTTGATCCCGCGTTTGCGCAGGTAGACGCGGTTCGCGCGACTGGAGTAGGCCTTGTCGCCGCGGGCCCGGTCTGGACGGCTGCGGGGGCGCCCGGCTCCGGTTCGGGCCACGTTCAGAGCCTGCATGAGCGGG
>NZ_JBEZLA010000041.1:0-32588 GCF_040651925.1 Streptomyces sp. NPDC048349
CCCCCGTACTGGACGTACTTGGGCTTTCGGCCGGTGCGGCGAGAGTGCGTGCCGGGCACCGCGACGCCGCGGACCTCCGTCAGACACCCCCTAGGGGTGGGGCGGCCTCGTGGCGGCGCGCAGGGCGATCCTGGTGTTGGACTGGGCCACCCCCGCCTCCCGCTTCAGCCGGCGCAGCAGGGCGTCGAGGGCCGCGGGATCGGCGGCCCGGGCCCGGACGAGGTAGTCGTGCTCGCCCGTCACGTGGACCACCTCGGCGATCCCCGGGAGCTTGGCGACCTGCCGTTCGAACTCCTCGTTGGTGGTGTCCTGGCGCAGGGTGACGTCGATGAACACCACGAGGCCGCCCGCGGTGTCGGCAGCCGGGTCGACCACGACGGTGAACGCGCGGATCACCCCGTCCCGGCGCATCCTGCGCACCCGGTCGGCGGTGGCGTTGGCGCTGAGGCCGACGCGGACTCCGAGGTCGCGGTACGAGATCCGTGCATCCTGCTGCAGGATGCCGAGGATTTCCCTGTCGAGGCGGTCCATCCCGCGATTCTCGCAGTCGGCGCCGATATGCGCGCCCGTCCGGCGGGCCGCGGGTCCGACCCTCCCCTCATGAGCGAACTGATGACACCGGCCCTGGCGGGCACCGCCGCCGGCCTGGGCGTGGCGATGCCGATGGGTGCGATGAGCGTGCTGCTGCTCCAGGAGGCGATGCGCCACCGCCGGACGGCGGTGGCGGCTGCCGCGGGCATCGCGGTGGTCGACCTCGGCTACGCGGCCCTGGCGACGGCCCTGGGACCCTGGGTGGCCTCGCACGTCTCCCCGGTCGAGGAGTGGGTGCGGCTGGCCTCGGCCCTGATCCTCCTGGCCATCGCGGCCCACGGCCTCACGAAGTCCCGCCCCCACGGCCCGTCGCCCCGCCCGGCCCCACCGCCGCTCGCGGCCGGGGCTCCGGGGCCGGGCCCCCATCCCCCGGCCGACCCCGGCTCCCGCCCGGTCCAGGCCTTCGCGCGGTATGTCGGTCTGACCGCGATCAACCCCACCACCGCCCTGTACTTCGCCGCCCTCACCACCGCTCAGGGACAGAGCCTGGGCACCGGCGCGGCCGCGGCCGCCTTCCTCATCGGAGTCGGCGCCGCGTCCCTCCTGTGGCAGCAGACCCTCGTCGCGTTCGGCGCCCTCGCCGGGAGCCGGATCTCCGGTGCCGCCCGCGTCTGGACCTTCCGCCTGGGCTACGGCCTGGTCGCCGCCTACGCCGTCGCGATCGCCCTGCCCCTCCCGTGAAACACCCCCTGGTCCTTCGGCGAACACCGCCTAGGGTGGCTCCGTGACGACCCGCCTCTCGGCCCGCGCGGCCATCGCCTCCGTGACCGACCCCGGCAGCTTCACCGAACTCCCCCCGCCCCCGCGGACGTCACCGGCCGACGGCCCCCTGGCCTGGACCGGCTACGACGCCTCCCGCGCCCGCGCCGAGGCACGCACCGGCGAGCGGGAGTCCGTCGTCACCGGCACCGCCCGCATCGGCGGCCGCCAAGCCGCGCTGATCTCCTTCGAGTTCGGCTTCCTCGGCGGTTCGCTGGGCGAACGCACCGGGGACCGGCTCGAAGCCGCGTACACCCACGCCCGCGAGCACGGCCTCCCGCTCGTCTCCCTGATCGCCACCGGCGGTTCCCGCATGCAGGAGGGGATGCTCGCGCTGACCCAGCTCCAGCGGGTGGCCCGGCAGTGCGTGCTGACCCGGGCCGCCGGGCTCCCCCAGATCGCCGTGCTGCGCGATCCGACCACCGGCGGCGGCTGGGCCACGCTCGGCGCCGGGGCCGACGTGGTTCTCGCGCTGCCCGGCGCCCAAATCGGCTTCGCCGGCTCCCGGGTGCGGCCGGCGGACGCGGACCCGGCGGCGTACTGCGCCGAGGGCCAGTACGCGGCGGGCCACGTGGACGCCGTCGTGCCCGCGGCGGAGCTTGCGGGGACGCTGTCCGACTGGCTGCGCGTTCTGACCGCGCCCCGCGCCGACGGTCCCGTCGAGCCCCCGGCCGCGCTGCCCCGCGGCCGCCTCCCGGCCGGGTCGGGCGACGTGCCGCCGCCCGCCACGGGCTGGGAGGCGGTCCTCCAGGCACGCCATCCGGACCGGCCGCGCGCCGAGGCCTACCTGGACGCGTACTTCGGCCTCCGGCTGCCCCTGTCCGGGGACCGGGCGGGCGGCACGGACCCCGGGATGCTGTGCGGATTCGGGCTGCGGGAGGGCCGGGCCGTGGCGTACGCCGCCCAGTGCGGCACCGCGACCCGCCCGGCGGGATACCGCACGGCCGCCCGCGTCATCCGCCTCGCGGACCGGCTCGGCGTGCCCGTGCTCACCCTGGTGGACACCCCGGGAGCGGCCAACGACGCCGCCGCCGAACACGCGGGCGCGGGCGCGGCCATCGCGGACGCCTTCGCCGCCCTGGCCGCGGCCACCGTCCCCGTCACCACCCTGCTGATCGGCGAGGGCGGCTCGGGCGGCGCCCTCGCCCTGGCGGCTCCCGGGAACACCTGGGTCACCCCGGACAGCTACTTCTCGGTCATCGCCCCCGAACTGGCGGCGGCCATCCTCAAGCGGCCTGTGGCGGACGCCCCCGCCACCGCGGACCAACTCCGCATCCGCCCCCAGGACCTGGTGGCCCTGGGCGTGGCCCGCGGCATCGTCACCCGCCGGACGTAGGCCCGTCACGGCCCTCGGACCGGTCCGCCGGTCAGGCCTGGGGCGTCCGCGCGTCGTACCGGGCGAAGCCCCGCCAGCGCAGTGCGAGCAGGCCCAGCACGAGCACGCAGGCAAGGCCGCCGCCGGTGATCGCCACGGCCGGGGAGGTCAGGTCCGCGGCGGTCCCGGCGAGGAAGTCCCCGAGCCGGGGCCCGCCCGCGACGACCACGATGAACACGCCCTGGAGGCGGCCGCGCATGTCGTCCGGGGTGGCCGCCTGGAGCATGGTGGTCCGGAACACCATCGAGATGGTGTCCGCGCATCCGGCCAGGGCCAGGAAGAGCAGCCCGAGCCACAGGTTCCGGGTGAGTCCGAAGACCGCGATGGCCAGCCCCCATGCGCCGACGGCGCACAGGATCGCCAGCCCGTGCCGGCGGATGCGGCCCTGCCAGCCGGAGAACAGTCCGCCGAGCAGCGCCCCGACGGCGGGCGCGGCCACGAGCAGGCCGACCGTCGTGGCGTCGCCGCCGTACCAGAGCACGGCGACGGCCGGGAACAGCGCCCTGGGGTGCGCCAGCACCATGGCCGCCATGTCGGAGAAGAAGGTCATCCGGATGTTGGGCCGGGTCCCGAGGAAACGCAGGCCGTCGACGACCGAGGCCCTCCCCCGCGTCCCCTGCGCACGGTCGGGCTTCATCGACGGCAGCCGCCACATCGCGTAGAGGGCGGCGAGGAAGGTCACGGCATCGATGAGGTACGCCGCCTGGTACCCCCACCAGCCGACGATCAGCCCGCCCAGCATCGGGCCCGCCATCGTCCCGGACGTCATCGTCACGGAGTTCAGCGCGTTGGCGGCGGGCAGCTGACCGGCCGGCAGCAGGCGGGGGATCATGGCGGACCTGGCCGGCCCGGACAGCGCCCCGCACACCGCCTGGAGCGCCACCACGGCGTACAGGAACCAGACGCGGTGGTAGTCGAGCAGCGCGGCGCCGGCGAGCGCGACCGACAGTCCGGCCGCACCCAGCGAGCTGTAGAGGCCGAGCTTGCGGCGGTCGACGGTGTCGGCGATGGCCCCGCCGTAGAGCCCGAAGGCGACGAGCGGGACGAGCGAGAACAGTCCGACGAGCCCGACGGAGAAGCTGGACCGGGTGATGTCGTAGACCTGGAGCGAGATCGCCAGGGCCGTCATCGCCTGGCCGACCCAGGAGATGGTGCCGCCCACCCACAGCCGCCGGTAGTCGCGGGAGGTGCGCAGGGGGGTCAGGTCGGCGAATATGCGCCGCTGCGGGCGTCGGGGGGAGGCGATGGGGGGCACAGCGGATGGTAACCGGCGGCTGCGGCGACCCCGGGGGATTTCTTTCGGTGTGCACGCACCGGCACCAGCCACCCCACCCGGACCCCCGGCCCCACACCGGACCGGTCCTTGCCGCTAACTCGCCACTATCGCCTGCTTTTTGACCGAATCGGCGTACGCTCCCCGACCGGTGTTCGGCTCATGATGAAAAGACTCGTATGTCCAGGGAGGCGTAGTGATCGAACCTGGCAACAGCACCACGAGCACGAGCACCGAGCAGAAGGCGGCGCACCCCGTCGCTCCCCTGACCGTCGGTGTCGAGGAGGAGTTCCTCCTCGTCGACGCCCGCACCTTCCGGGTGGTCCCCGCCGCCCCGCTCGTCCTGGCCACGGCCGGCGGGCTGCCGGGCGAGCTGCACCCCGAGGGCACCCGCTACCAGGTGGAGATCTCCACCCCGATCGCCCATTCGGCCGACTCGCTGCGCGAGGAGCTCGCCGTCCTGCGGCGCACGCTCGGCCGCGCCGCCCGCGCCCACGGCTGCCGCCTGCTGGCCGCCCCCTCCCCGGTCGTGGCCGTGGAGGGACCGCTGCACCTGACCGACGACGAGCCGCGCCAGCGCGAGCAGCACCGCCGCTTCGGCGCCCTCACCGACACGCTGGTGAGCTGCGGCCGCCACATCCACGTGGGCACCCTCGACGTGGACACGGCGGTTGCGGTGTCCAACCGGGTCAGACCATGGCTGCCGACGCTGATCGCGCTGGCCGCCAACTCGCCGTTCTGGGGCGGCCGCGACACCGGCCACGCCAGCTGGCGGGCGATGGCCTGGTCGGGCTGGCCCTCGGCGGGCCTGCCCCCGCACTTCACGTCCACGGCGCACTTCCGGCGCTCGGTGCAGACGCTGCTCGGCTCGGGCGCGGCGCTGGACACGAAGATGGTCTATTGGGACCTGCGCCCCTCGGGGCACTGGCCGACGCTCGAGATCCGCGCACCCGACATGTCCCCGTACCTCGACACGGCCGTCCTCCAGGCCGAGCTGGTCCGCGCGCTGGTGTCCACGGCGCTGCGGGAGATCGCCGAGCAGCGCCCCGATCCACCCGTACGGGACGACGTACTGCGCCTGGCGCGCTGGCGGGCGGCCCACGACGGCCTGGAGGGCTTCGGCCTCGACCCGTACACGGGCGCCGAACTCCCGGCGGCCGACCTCGCGGAGGCCCTGCTGGACCTGGTCGCCCCGGCCCTGGCCGCCTCCGGGGACCTCGACCACGCGGCCAAGACCCTGGCGGGCCTGCTCCGCGACGGCTCGGGCGCCCACCGCCAACGCGCCGCGTTCGCCCGCCGCCAGGACCTGACGGACGTACTGCGCCACCTCGCCGACGAAACGGAGAACTTCTAGCCCGGCACTGCGGCGCCCCGGCGCCCCGGCGCCCCCGGAATTCCAGCCCCTTCCGGAATACGCCAAAGCCGCAGGTGCGATCGTTTCTGCACCTGCGGCTCGCAGTGGGGCGGGTGGGACTCGAACCCACGGCCGACGGATTATGAGTCCGCTGCTCTAACCGGCTGAGCTACCGCCCCTTCACGGCGTGGCGCGTACACCTGTGCGCGCCGTCTGCCGCAGCATAGCCGCTCATACGATCTCCTGCCTCGGATGCCCCGCATGATCGGCTTCGCTGTTCAGAGAGACCGCGCTGACGGCTGCCCGGTTCCAGGACGGGGCCACAAAAGAGGAGAAGAGGACCCACCAGGGCCCTCTTCTCCTCGTTGCTCCCCCGGCTGGACTCGAACCAGCAACCCTCCGGTTAACAGCCGAATGCTCTGCCAATTGAGCTACAGGGGATCGCGCTCCCCCGACTGGACTCGAACCAGTAACCTGCCGGTTAACAGCCGGCTGCTCTGCCAATTGAGCTACAGGGGATTGCTGCGGTGCATCGAACGGCCCACCTCCGGCCTTGCCGGGGGGCGAGCGCCCGTTGCGAGTCATAGATTAGCGCAAGCAGGGGGGTGCTCCGCCAATCGGTATCGGCAGCAGGCCGGGCACCTACACGACGAAGGGTGACAGGCATGCGGTACAAGGTCACGTTCGCGGTCGGACTGGCCCTCGGGTACGTCCTCGGGACCCGGGCCGGGCGCGAGCGCTACGAGTCACTGAAGAAGTCCGTACGGGAGATCTCCCAGAACCCGGCGGTGCGCAACGCCGCCGAGTCCGCCGGGCAGACCGGCCGCCAGTTCGCGGGGAAGGCCTTCACCGCGGTGAGCGACAAGGTCGGCGACGTCGTGCCCGCATCACTGGCCGGGCGGGTACGGGGACTGCGCGACCGGGTCGGGAGCGGCGGCGAGGACGACTGGGGCACCAGCAACACCTGAGACGTACAGGGCGTCCGAGGCGTCCGAGGCGGAGGAGACCGGCCCGGCGTGCGGCAGAATTCATCGCATGGGGATAGTCGCCGGGCTGGACAGCTCTTCCGCCTTCACTCGCATCGTCGTCTGCGACACCGAGACCGGTGCCGTGCTGCGCCAGGGGTACGCGCTCCATCCGCAGCCCACGGGGGAACCCGACGGCACGAGCCCCCACGAGACCGATCCGCAGGCCTGGCTGCTCTCGCTCGGCGAGGCCGCCGGCGGCGGGCTCCTCGAAGGGGTCCAGGCCATCGGGGTCTCCGCGCAGCAGCACGGCCTGCTGCCGCTCGACTCGCAGGGCGGACTCGTCCGCCCCGCCCTGGTCGGCAACGACAAGCGCGGACAGGTCGCCGCGGCCGACCTCGTCGACGCCTTCGGCGGCCGGCAGGCGTGGGCCGAGGCGGTGGGCTCGGTCCCGCACGCCGCCCAGCCGCTGGCGAAGCTGGCCTGGCTGGCCCGCACCGAGCCCGAGGCCGCCCGCCGGGTGGCCGTGGTGATGTCCCCGCACGACTGGCTGGTCTGGCAGCTGCTGGGCCGGCCCGCCCGCCGGACCACCGACCGGGGCGGCGCCTCCGGCACCGGCTACTGGTCGGCGGCCACCGGCTCCTGGCGGCCCGACCTGGTCGAGCTGGCGCTCGGGCACATGGCCCTGCTGCCCGAGGTGCTGGGACCGGCGGAAGCCGCCGGGACCACGCCCGAAGGGCTCCTGATATCGGCCGGCACCGGCGAGACGATGGCCGCCGCGCTCGGGCTGGGGCTCGGCCCCGGCGACGCGGTGGTCTCGCTGGGTGCCTCCGGTTCCGTGATGGCGGTGCACCACGAGGCCCTGTCGGAGCCGGGCGGCCTGATCACCTCGCTGGCCGACGCCACCGGCATGCACCTGCCGGTCGTCAACACCTCCAATGCCGTACGGGCCCTGCGCGGCACCGCCGAGATGCTCGGCACCGACCTGGAGGGGCTGTCCGACCTCGCGCTGAAGTCGACGCCCGGCGCGCACGGCCTGGTGCTCCTGCCGTACCTGGAGGGCGAGCGGACGCCGAACCTCCCGCACACCGCCGGGACCCTGTCCGGGCTGCGCCGGGACTCGATGAAGCCGGAGCACCTGGCGCGGGCGGCCTTCGAGGGCATGCTGTGCGGGCTGGTGGACGCCCTCGACGTCCTGCGCTCGCGCGGGGTGGAGATCCGCCGGGTGTTCCTGCTGGGCGCGGCGGCGGAGCTGCCCGCCGTGCAGGCCGCGGCGCCGGGGCTGTTCGGGACGCAGGTCGTCGTCCCCGCGCCGGCCGACTACGCGGCGCTGGGCGCGGCGCGCCAGGCGGCGTGGGCGCTCGGCGTGGCGCAGGGCACGCTGGCGCCGCACACCCCGCCGGTCTGGCCGGCCCCGGCGGCGCAGGTGTTCGAGCCGGGTGAGGAGTTCCCCGCCTGGCAGGCCGTGCGCCAGCAGTACGTGGCGACGCGGGAGCAGATCCACCCCGGCGCGTTCCAGGTGCCCGGCGCGTTCTAGACCCGGCGCGTTCCGGGCCCCGGCGCGTTCCGTGGCCGGGGCGCCTTCCAGGCCCCCGGCGTCTTCCGGGACCCGGGCGTCTGCCAGGCCCGGGCGCCTGCCAGGCCCGGGCGCCGGCGCGTTCTAGGTCCGGCGTCCCAGGGCGGTCTACTCCTTTTGACCGGCCTTTGCGAAAACTGCTGGGGATGGGGCACCCGGTTGGCAGAAGATGGGGTGAACCCCCTCGATCATGCCGACCGGAGCCTGCGCGTGCTCATACGACTTCTGCGGACCCATCTGGGTCCGTACCGCAAACCCATTGCCGTGCTGGTGCTGCTGCAACTGCTCCAGACCAGTGCCAGCCTCTACCTCCCCACCCTCAACGCGGACATCATTGACAACGGTGTCGTCCACGGTGACACCGGCTACATCCTGCGCTTCGGCGCGCTGATGCTCGGTGTCTCGCTCGTCCAGCTGGTCTGCAACGTCGGGGCCATCTACTACGGCGCGCGCACGGCGGCGGCCTTCGGCCGGGACGTGCGCGCCGCGGTCTTCGACCGCGTGCAGAGCTTCTCGGCGAGGGAGCTGGGCCAGTTCGGCGCCCCGTCGCTGATCACCCGTACGACGAACGACGTCCAGCAGGTCCAGATGCTGGTGCTGATGACCTTCACGCTGATGGTCTCGGCGCCGATCATGTGCGTCGGCGGCATCGCGATGGCGCTGTCGCTGGACGTGAAGCTGTCGGGCGTGCTGCTCGCCGTGGTTCCCGTGCTCGGCGTCTCGGTCGGTGCGATCGTCTACAGGACGCGGCCGCTGTTCCGCACGATGCAGGAGCGCCTGGACACCGTGAACCGGGTGCTGCGCGAGCAGATCACCGGCAACCGGGTGATCCGCGCCTTCGTCCGCGACGACTACGAGAAGGACCGCTTCCGGGACGCCAACGCCGACCTGACCGGCGTCTCGCTGGCCACCGGCAAGCTGCTGGCGTACATGTTCCCGACCGTCATCGTGGTCGTGAACGTCTCCAGCGTCGCCGTCATCTGGTTCGGTGCGATGCGGGTCGACAGCGGCGACATGGAGGTCGGCCAGCTGACGGCCTTCCTGGCCTACCTGATGCAGATCGTCATGTCCGTGATGATGGCCACCTTCATGTTCATGATGGTGCCGCGCGCCGAGGTCTGCGCCGAGCGCATCCAGGAGGTCCTGGACACCGCTTCCAGCGTGGTCCCGCCCGCCGACCCGGTGCGCGAGCTGACCCGGAGCGGGCGCCTGGAGCTGCGCGGCGCCGACTTCCGCTATCCCGGCGCCGAGGCCCCGGTGCTGCGCGGGATCGACCTGGTGGCCCGTCCCGGCGAGACCACGGCCGTCATCGGCTCCACCGGAAGCGGCAAGTCCACGCTGCTGGGCCTGGTTCCGCGGCTGTTCGACGCGACCGGCGGCGAGGTGCTGGTCAACGGGGAGGACGTACGGCGGCTCGATCCGGACCTGCTCGCCAAAACGGTCGGCCTGGTTCCGCAGAAGCCGTACCTGTTCTCCGGAACCGTCGCCTCCAACCTGCGCTACGGGCGCCCGGACGCGACCGACGAAGAGCTGTGGCAGGCGCTGGAGGTGGCCCAGGCCAGGGAGTTCGTCTCCGCGCTGGAAGGCGGTCTGGAGGCGCCCGTCACCCAGGGCGGAACCAACGTCTCCGGCGGGCAGCGCCAGCGCCTGGCCATCGCCCGCACCCTGGTGCAGCGCCCGGAGATCTACCTCTTCGACGACTCCTTCTCGGCCCTGGACTACGCGACGGACGCGGCGCTGCGCGCGGCGCTCGCCCGCGAGACCGAGGACGCGACCGTGGTGATCGTCGCCCAGCGGGTCTCCACGATCCGCGACGCCGACCGGATCATCGTCCTGGACGAGGGCCAGGTCGTGGGGGAAGGGCGCCACCACGAGCTGATGGCCGGCAACGAGACCTACCGGGAGATCGTGCTCTCCCAGCTGACGGAGGCGGAGGCCGCATGAGCGGGCCCGGAGGACGGATGATGGCGGGACCGGCCCAGCGGTCCATGGATTTCAAGGGGTCGGGCAAGCGGCTGCTCGGCCAGCTCGCGCAGGACCGGGCCAGGCTGTGGGGCATGGTCCTGGCCGTCGTGGGAAGCGTCGGCTGCGCGGTCGTCGGCCCGAAGATCCTGGGCGAGGCCACCGACCTGGTCTTCGCGGGGATCGTCGGACGGCAGCTGCCGGACGGCCTGACCAAGCAGCAGGCACTGGAAGGGCTGCGCGCCAAGGGCCAGGACGGCATGGCCGACATGCTCTCCGGGACCGACTTCACCCCGGGCCGGGGCATCGACTTCGGCGCGGTCGGGGGCGTGGCGATCTGGGCGCTGGTGGTCTTCACCCTCGCCGGACTGCTGATGCTGGTCGCCACCCGGCTGTCGAACCACGTCATGAACGGCACGCTCTACCGGATGCGCGAGGAGCTGCAGGCGAAGCTGTCGCGGCTGCCGCTGTCGTACTTCGACCGGCAGAAGCGCGGCGAGGTGCTCAGCCGGGCCACCAACGACATCGACAACATCGGCCAGACGCTCCAGCAGACGATGGGCCAGCTGCTGAACTCGCTGCTGACCATCGTGGGCGTGCTCGCGATGATGTTCTGGATCTCGCCGCTGCTGGCGCTGGTCGCGCTGGTGACCGTGCCGATCTCGGTCTTCGCCGCGGCGAAGATCGGCAAGAAGTCGCAGCCGCAGTTCGTGGCGCAGTGGAAGAACACCGGCGCGCTCAACGCGCACATCGAGGAGATGTACTCGGGCCACGCGCTGGTCAAGGTCTTCGGCCGGCAGCGGGAGTCCGCGGCCGTCTTCGCCGAGCAGAACGAGGCGCTGTACCGGGCCTCCTTCAAGGCGCAGCTGGTCAGCGGCATCATGCAGCCGGTGATGTTCTTCATATCGAACATCAACTACGTGCTGATCGCGGTGGTGGGCGGGCTGCGGGTCGCCTCGGGCACCCTGTCGATCGGTGACGTGCAGGCCTTCATCCAGTACTCGCGCCAGTTCTCGATGCCGCTGACGCAGGTCGCCACGATGGCCAACCTCATCCAGTCCGGCGTCGCCTCGGCGGAGCGGGTCTACGAGCTGCTGGACGCGGAGGAGCAGGAGCCGGACGCGAAGCTTCCGCAGCGCCCGGAGGCCGTGCGCGGCCAGGTCACCCTCGACAAGGTGGCCTTCCGTTACGAGCCGGACAAGCCGCTCATCGACAACCTGTCGCTGAGCGTCGAGCCCGGGCACACGGTCGCGATCGTCGGCCCGACGGGCGCGGGCAAGACCACGCTGGTCAACCTGCTGATGCGGTTCTACGAGGTCACGGGCGGCCAGATCGCCCTGGACGGGGTGGACATCGCGAAGATGACGCGCGAGGAACTGCGCGGCTCCATCGGCATGGTGCTCCAGGACACCTGGCTGTTCGGCGGCACCATCGCGGAGAACATCGCCTACGGCGCCTCGCGCGAGGTCACGCGCGCCGAGATCGAGGAGGCGGCGCGGGCGGCCCACGCGGACCGCTTCATCCGCACCCTGCCGGACGGCTACGACACCGTCCTGGACGACGAGGGCGCCGGGGTCAGCGCGGGTGAGAAGCAGCTGATCACCATCGCCCGGGCGTTCCTCTCGGACCCGGTGATCCTCGTCCTCGACGAGGCGACGAGCTCGGTGGACACCCGTACCGAGGTGCTGATCCAGAAGGCGATGGCGCGCCTGGCGCACGGCCGTACGTCCTTCGTGATCGCGCACCGGCTGTCCACGATCCGCGACGCGGACGTGATCCTGGTGATGGAGAACGGATCGATCGTCGAACAGGGCACGCACGAGGAGCTGTTGGCGTCGGGCGGCGCGTACGCACGGCTGTACGCGGCGCAGTTCGCGCAGGCGGTGGCCGAGGTCGATTAGCCGTCGGCGGCCGGCGGTGGGGTGGGGGCGTCCTCCGGGGCGCCCCCTTCCGGTGTCCCGCCTCAGTCCAGGTAGCCCCGCAGCTGGTCGGCGAAGGCGTGGTCGCGCAGCTTGTTGAGGGTTTTGGACTCGATCTGGCGGATCCGCTCGCGCGTCACGCCGAAGATCCGGCCGATCTCCTCCAGGGTGCGCGGGCGCCCGTCGTCGAGCCCGTAGCGCAGTTGGACGACCTTGCGCTCGCGCTCGCCGAGGGTCGACAGCACGGCTTCCAGGTGCTCGCGGAGCAGGAAGAACGCGGCGGATTCCACGGGCGAGGCGGCGTCGCCGTCCTCGATGAGGTCGCCGAGCGCGACGTCCTCCTCCTCGCCGACCGGGGCGTGCAGGGAGACCGGCTCCTGGGCGAGGCGCAGCACCTCGAGGACCCGCTCGGGGGTCAGTTCCAGGTGGGCGGCGACCTCTTCGGCGGTGGGCTCGTAGCCGCGTTCCTGGAGCATGCGGCGCTGTACGCGCACGACGCGGTTGATCAGCTCGACGACGTGGACGGGGACGCGGATGGTCCGGGCCTGGTCGGCGAGGGCCCGGGACATCGCCTGCCGGATCCACCAGGTGGCGTACGTGGAGAACTTGAACCCGCGGGCGTAGTCGAACTTCTCGACGGCCCGGATGAGCCCGAGGTTCCCCTCCTGTACGAGGTCGAGCATGGTGAGCCCGCGGCCCACGTAGCGCTTCGCGACGGAGACGACGAGGCGCAGGTTCGACTCGATGAGCCGGCGTTTGGCCATCCGCCCCATGACGACGAGTTTGTCGAGGTCGAAGGCGAGCTGGGAGTCGAGGTCCGGGGTGCCGGCGAGCTTCTCCTCGGCGAACAGGCCCGCTTCGACGCGTCGCGCGAGGTCGACCTCCTCGGCGGCGGTGAGCAGCGGGATCCTGCCTATCTCGCGCAGGTACTGCCGGAACAGGTCGGCGGAGGGACCCGCCGCCGCGCCCCCGCTGTCCACGCGCTTGCGCGGGGCCGGCACCTGCTGGATCTGTTCGATCTGCTCGACCAGGTCGAGGGGCTCTGGCTCGTCGTCCATGGCCTCGGCCTCGGGATCGGGCTGATCGGTCACGGTCAGGGTCAGGGTGACGGTCGGGGGCTGCGTCTGGGTCTGCACGGGGGCGACCTCCAGGGGTCCGAGGACTCAGGCACCGCAACTCAGTGTGGGGTACGACACATCACTGTCACGAGGGGCGTGCGAGCACTTTCTGAGTCCGGTGCGTGACCGGATGGTTACCCGCGGGGGACCCTGCCGAAGCGGTCCGCACCCATGTCCGATCCCGCCGCCGCGGCGGGCCCGTTCGCCGTCGACGGGTGGCGGAGCCGGACCGGTGCGATGCTGACAGCACGGCTGACGTCGAAGCCGCAGAGCCGGCCACCGGCCCGAACCGCGGGGGTGTCCCGTGTCGCATCCGCATCAGCCCCCTGGATGGCAGCGCCGGGACGGCGGTCCCCCGGCCGGCCCCCTCACACCGCCGCCCCCGTCCGTGAAGAGGCGCAAAGTCGCCCTGGGCGTCGTCCTCGGCGCCGTCGGTGCGCTGGTGCTGGTGGTCGTCGCCGGTCTGCTGGCCACCCTCGGCACGGACGGCGGCGGGGGCACGAAGGACCGGGAGAGCGCGCCGGCGGCGACGCCCCGCGCCGGGACGGATTCGCCGCGGGCGCCCGCTTCCCAGGCGCCCGCCTCCCAGGCGTCACCGGGCCCCGATCCGGGGCCGGCCGGCGACGTGCGGATCACCTCGTGCGGGGTGGACCCGACCACGCACTGGCCGTCGGCCAAGCTGACGATCACCAACCGCAGCAGTAAGACCAGTACGTACCTCGTCGGCGTCGAGTTCCTCGGCGCGTCGGGCGTCCGGCTCGCCGAGGGCGCGGCCCTCAGCAACGACCTCGCCCCCGGTCAGCGGGCGGAGGCGACCGCCGGCGCCCTCGATCAGGTGCGGGAACGGGTCACCTGCAGGGTGACGAAGGTGAACCGCTTCGCGTCCTGATCAGGCCGGCTCGACGCGGACCGCGCAGACCTTGAACTCCGGCATGCGGGAGACCGGGTCCAGTGCGGGGTTGGTCAGGGTGTTGGCGCGGCCCTCGCCCGGCCAGTGGAAGGGCATGAAGACGGTGTCGGCGCGGATGGTGTCCGTGATGCGGGCCGGGGCCACGGCCCGGCCGCGGCGGGAGACCACCGCCAGCGGGCTGCCGTCGACGGCGCCGAGGCGGGCGGCGAGCCGCGGGTGGAGTTCCACGAAGGGGCCGGGGGCGGCCGCGTTGAGCTCCTCGACGCGGCGCGTCTGGGCGCCGGACTGGTACTGGGCGACCACGCGGCCGGTGGTGAGGAGGAGCGGGTACTGCGCGTCGGGGACCTCGGCGGCGTCGCGGTGGGTGACGGGGACGAAGCGGGCCAGGCCGTCGTCGGTGGCGAAGCGGTCCAGGAAGAGGCGGGGCGTGCCGGCCGAGCCGTCCGGGCAGGGCCAGAAGACGCCTTGTTCGGCCTCGATTCGGGCGTAGCTGATGCCCGAGTAGTCCGCCGGGCCGCCGGCGGAGGCGCGGCGCAGTTCGTCGAAGACCTCCTCCGGGGCGGTGGGGAAGCCCTTTTCGACACCGAGGCGGCCGGCAAGGCCGTGCAGCACCTCCAGGTCGGTGCGGACTCCGGCCGGCGGGGTGAGGGCGCGTCGGCGGAGCAGGACGCGGCCCTCCAGGTTGGTGGTGGTGCCGGTCTCCTCAGCCCACTGGGTGACCGGAAGGACCACGTCCGCCAGGGCCGCGGTCTCGGAGAGGACCACGTCGGCCACCGCGAGGAAGTCCAGGGAGCGGATGCGGTCCTCGATGTGGGCGGCGCGGGGGGCCGAGACCACCGGGTTGGAGCCCATGAGGAGCAGGGCGCGGACATCGGTGCCGAGGGCGTCGAGGAGCTCGTACGCACTGCGGCCGGGGCCGGGGAGGGTGGCGGGGTCGACGCCCCAGACCCCTGCCACGTGCGCCCGGGCCTCCGGGTCCGTCAGCTTGCGGTAGCCGGGGAGCTGGTCGGCCTTCTGGCCGTGCTCGCGGCCGCCCTGGCCGTTGCCCTGGCCGGTGAGGCAGCCGTAGCCGGAGAGCGGGCGGCCGGCCCGGCCGGTGGCCAGGCACAGGTTGATCCAGGCGCCGACGGTGTCGGTGCCCTTGGACTGCTGCTCCGGCCCGCGGGCGGTGAGGACCATCGCGGAGGAGGGTGCGCAGAACATGTCCACGGCCTCGCGGAGCCTGGGCACGGGGACGCCGGTGATGCGTTCCACCAGCTCGGGCCAGTGGGCCATGGCGGCGGCCCGGGCCGCCTCCCAGCCGCTGGTCCGCTCCGCGATGAACTCCTCGTCCGTGCGCCCCTCGGCGACGACGAGGTGCAACATGCCGAGGGCGAGCGCGAGGTCGGTGCCGGGCCGCGGGGCGAGGTGCAGGTCGGCCTGCTCCGCGGTGCGGGTGCGGCGGGGATCGATGACGATCAGGGTGCCGCCGTTCTCCTTCAGCTCGGTGAGGTAGCGCAGGGCGGGCGGCATGGTCTCGGCGAGGTTCGAGCCGACGAGGATCACGCAACCGGTGCGGGGGATGTCCTCCAGCGGAAAGGGCAGGCCCCGGTCGAGGCCGAAGGCGCGCTGGTGCGCGGCGGCGGCCGAGGACATGCAGAAGCGGCCGTTGTAGTCGATCTGCGAGGTGCGCAGGGCGACCCGGGCGAACTTGCCGAGCGCGTACGCCTTTTCGTTGGTGAGCCCGCCGCCGCCGAACACACCGACCGCGTCCGGCCCGTGGGCCCGGCCCGTGCGGGCGAGGCCCTCGGCGACCTTGTCGAGGGCCTCCTCCCAGGTGGCCGGTTCGAGCCGCCCTGCGTGGGTGCGGACGAGCGGGCCGGTCAGGCGTACCCGGGAGGAGAGCACGGCGGGGGCGGTACGGCCCTTGCCGCACAGCGCGCCCCGGTTGACGGGGAAGTCCGCCCGTTCCTCCACCGCGACACCGTCGCCGCCCGGTTCGGGGCGAAGGTTCATACCGCACTGCAGCGCGCAGTACGGACAGTGCGTGGCGGTGGCGGCTGCTTCCGGGGTGTGCATAGGGCCCAGCCTGCGACGGCGGTGTTACACGGGCCGCCGCCCCGCGTTACAAGTCGGCCTGCTCCGCCTCAGCACCGCCCGTCCTCGCCTGTGAGGCCCGAGCCCCGCAGGTTCGGCGGACGGTCCGGGGATCACTGATGACGACGACCTTGCCGCTGAGGTCCACCACGGCCACGTTTCCCACCCCTGACACCCGTACGGACCGACTTGTACAGGCCTCATCGGCATGGCTGACGCCGCGTCAGCCCGTCGGAGTCCCCAGCGCCCGCGACACCCCGTGCTCCTTCGGTCCCAGGAAGTGCGGATCGGGCTTGAAGGCCGCGTCCAGTGCCGCCTTGCCGGCCGCGAAGACCTCGCGGGTCCCGCCGTAGTACCAGGTGGCGTCGTGCTCATCGGGCACCCCGACCCCGTACGAGTCCACGCCCGCCGCCTGGCACAGGGCGACGGCCCTGCGTATGTGGAAGCCCTGGCTGATCAGCACGGCCCGGTCGACCCCGAATATCTGCTTGGCCCGGGCGCACGAGTCCCACGTGTCGAAGCCCGCGAAGTCGCTGACGATCCGGTCGTCCGGCACCCCGTGCCCGGTCAGGTACCGGCGCATCGCGTCGGGCTCGTCGTACTCCTTGCGGCTGTTGTCCCCGGTGACCAGCACGACCTTCACCTTGCCCGCGCGGTACAGCTCGGCGGCGGCATCGAGGCGGGTGGCCAGGTAGGGGGTCGGCCGGCCGTTCCACAGCCCCGCCCCGAACACCACGGCCACCTCGGCGGAGGGCGCCTCGGCCGTGGTCCGGAGCCGGTCCGCTGCCGCCGCGTGCGTCCACGCCGAGGGCAGCAGCGCCAGCGCGCAGCCCGCCATCACGAGCTGCACGGCTCTGCGCCGCGCCCGCAGACCACGCGGCAGCCCCGGCCGCCGGCCCGCCACGGCCCGGGCCCCCGCCCGCGCCACCGCTCTCACCCGCGCTGCCGCCGCACCCGCCCGCTCCGCGGACCGGGCCGCCACCCGCGCCCGGCCGTCCTTCTTGATGACCGCTTCAACGACCGCCTTCATGACCGCCCCCTCGCACCCCGCGCCTCACACCTCGTTCGCACGGATTGACGAGCGGGCCCGGCCCCCCAGTTCCGCCTCCCGACCTCTTCACTCGCACGGATGAACGAGCGGAAAGGTGAGCACCCGGAAAACACCCGTCACCCCGGCGCAACGCGGCGGCAACCTGCGGCGCGCAGGATCGGTTCATGACGGAGCCGGTGCACCCTCCCGACACCCCGCCCCTCCCCTTCGGCAGCGCCGCCGAACTGCTGACCCGGATCACCGCCCAACTCGGCACGCAGCTCAGCGGCGTGCGCCCGCCGCGCGCCCGGCCCCACGGAGCCCACCCATGCAGCAGCCCGCCCTCGTCGCCGTGGCCCACGGCAGTCGCGACCCGCACGCCCTCCACACCGCCCTCGCCCTCCTCGAAAGGGTCCGCGAACTCCGCCCCCGGCTCGAGGTCCGGCTCGGGCACATCGAGCTGAACCCGCCGCTGCTCGGCGACGCCCTGCAGGAGCTGAGCGGCGAGGCCGTCCTCGTCCCGCTGCTCCTCGGCCGCGGCCACCACGTCAAACGCGATCTCCCCGCCGCGGCCGCCGCCGCCCCGCACCTGCGGGCCGCCGTCGCCGCGCCCCTGGGCCCGCACCCGCTGCTCGTCGAGGCCCTGTACGAACGCCTCCTGGAGGCGGGCTGGGGCTCCGGCCGCGACGGGAGTACGGCCGTGGTGCTCGCCGCGGCCGGCTCCCGCGATCCCGAGTCCGCCGCCGACACCCGCCGCACCGCCGCCCTGCTCGCCGAGCGCCTCGGCGGCGTCCCGGTCGTCCCGGCCTACGCCTCCGCCGCCTCCCCCACCGTCCCCGAGGCCGTACGCACCCTGGCCGCCCGTGGTCACCACCGGCCGGCCGTGGCCTCGTACTTCGCCGCGCCCGGCCGGTTCGCCGCCCAGGCCGCCGCGGCCGCGCCCGCCGTCGCCGCCGCACCCCTGGGCGACCACCCCGCGCTGGCCCGCCTCGTGCTCCACCGCTACGACCGTGCGCTCGCCCTGCCCCGCAACGCCGAACGGCCGGAACTTCTCTCCGCCTGATCCCGGTTTGTCAGAGGTTCCGGTTACCGTCTCTTCATGGAAGGCACCGCGCACGCCCCGGCAGACGACCTGTACGACCACACCGCCACCGAGCGCTGGGCCGCCGAGCCGGACAAGCGGCCCGGGCGGACCGCCTTCCAGCGCGACCGCGCCCGCGTGCTGCACTCCGCCGCCCTGCGCCGCCTCGCCGGAAAGACCCAGGTGGTCACCCCCGGCACCCGCTCCTACGACTGGGACGCGAGTCCCCGTACCCGCCTGACGCACTCCCTGGAGTGCGCCCAGGTCGGCCGGGAGCTCGGCGCCGCGCTCGGGTGCGACCCCGACCTGGTCGAGGCCGCCTGCCTGTCCCACGACATGGGGCACCCGCCCTTCGGCCACAACGGCGAGGAGGCGCTCAACGAGTTCGCCAAGGACTGCGGCGGATTCGAGGGCAACGCCCAGTCGCTGCGCCTGCTGACCCGGCTGGAGCCCAAGCGGTTCGTGCCCGACCCCGCGAGCGGCGAACTCGTCAGCGTCGGGCTCAACCTCACCCGGGCCTGCCTGGACGCCGCCACCAAGTACCCGTGGGCCCGCGGGAACCACCCCACCGACCCCGGCTCGGTGAAGTTCGGCGCCTACGAGGACGACCTGCCGGTCTTCGAGTGGCTGCGGCTCGGCGCGCCCGCGGACCGCAAGTGCTTCGAGGCCCAGGTCATGGACTGGGCGGACGACGTCGCCTACTCCGTCCACGACTTCGAGGACGGGCTGCACGCCGGCCACCTCGACCCCAACCTCCTCTTCGCCGAACCGGAGCGCACCGCGATCTGGCGGGTCGCCATCGGCCGCTACGTGCCCGCCGACACCGCGCCGGAGGAGCTGCGGGCCGCCCTCGACCGGCTGATGGAGCAGGAGTGGTGGCCGCACGGGTACGACGGCTCGGCCGTGGCCCAGGCCCGCCTGAAGGACGCGACCAGCCAGCTCATCGGCCGTTTCTGCCTGGCCGCCGAGGGCGCGACCCGCGAGGCGTACGGCTCCGGCCGCCTCGCCCGGTACGGGGCCGAGCTCGTGGTCCCGCGCGAGGCGCGCAACGAGTGCGCCGTCCTCAAGGCGGTCGCCGACCTGTACGTCATGCAGCGCGACGAGCAGGAGCGGATCCGCGCCGACCAGCGCATCGTCCTGGCCGAACTCGCGGAGGCGCTCAGCGCCCGCGCGCCCGAGGGCCTGGATCCGCAGTTCCGGGCCGTCTTCGACGCGGCGCCGGACGACAAGGCCAGGAAACGGGCGGTCATCGACCAGATCGCGTCCCTGACCGACGCGTCCGCCCGTTCCCTGCACGCACGCCTCACCCGGCGCACGCGACGCGCCGACGGGTGAGCTGATCGGGCCACTCCCCCTTCACGCGGCAGGCTCATTGCGGGACGCTCGCATGTGGTCGCATGTGGCGGAGAGGTTATGAGGAGGCATCAGGTGGTCGACGCACACCGGACGTTCGTCATCGTGGGCGCGGGACTGGCCGGGGCAAAAGCGGCCGAAACGCTGAGGTCGGAGGGGTTCACGGGGCGGGTGATCCTGATCGGCGACGAGCGCGACCATCCCTACGAACGACCGCCCCTGTCCAAGGGGTACCTGATGGGCAAGGACGACCGCGACAGCGTCTTCGTCCACGAGCCGTCCTGGTACGCGGCCTCCGACGTCGAGCTGCACCTGGGCCAGCCCGCCGTCCACCTGGACCGGGACGCCAAGAAGGTGGTCCTCGGCGACGGCACCGCCCTGCACTACGACAAGCTGCTGCTGGCCACCGGCGCCGAGCCGCGCCGCCTGGACATCCCGGGCACGGGCCTGGCCGGGGTGCACCACCTGCGCCGGCTCGCGCACGCCGAGCGGCTGCGGGGCGTCCTGGCCGGGCTCGGCCGGGACAACGGCCACCTGCTGATCGCGGGCGCCGGATGGATCGGCCTGGAGGTCGCCGCGGCGGCCCGCGGCTACGGCGCGGAGGTCACCGTCATCGAGCCCGAGCCGACCCCGCTGCACGCGGTGCTCGGTCCGGAGATCGGCCGGCTCTTCGCGGACCTGCACGCCGCACACGGGGTGCGGTTCCACTTCGGCGCGCGGCTGACCGAGATCGTCGGCCAGGACGGCATGGTGCTGGCCGCCCGTACGGACGACGGGGAGGAGCACCCGGCGCACGCCGTGCTCGCGGCGATCGGGGCCGCGCCGCGCACCGCGCTCGCCGAGACCTCCGGGCTGGCGCTGGTCGACCGGGAGCACGGGGGCGGCATCGCGGTGGACGCCTCGCTGCGCACCTCCGACCCGGACGTCTTCGCCGTCGGGGACGTGGCCGCCGCCCACCACCCGGTGCTGGGGACCCGGCTGCGGGTCGAGCACTGGGCCAATGCCCTCAACGGGGGCCCGGCCGCCGCCCGGGCGATGCTGGGGCAGGAGGTCGCGTACGACCGGGTGCCGTACTTCTTCTCCGACCAGTACGACGTGGGCCTGGAGTACTCGGGCTACGCCCCGCCCGGCGGCTACGACCAGGTGCTGATCCGCGGGGACGCGGGCAAGCGGGAGTTCATCGCCTTCTGGCTCTCGGAAGGGCGGGTGCTCGCGGGAATGAACGTGAACGTGTGGGACGTCACCGAGCACATCCAGGCCCTGATCAGGTCAAAGGAGCCGGTGGACCGCGAGAAACTGGCGGATCCTGCGGTTCCGCTCCAGGAGCTGTCGGCGGCTGAGGGGGCCTGACGGGTTTGTCGGCGTGCGGCCGTAGACTTCACGCGTGGCAGGACGGATCAACGACGACGACGTGAAGGCGGTACGGGACGCGGTCCCGATCGACGCCGTGGTCTCCGACTACCTCCAGCTGCGCAACGCGGGCGGCGGCAACCTCAAGGGCCTGTGCCCCTTCCACGACGAGAAGTCCCCGTCCTTCCAGGTCAGCCCCAGCAAGGGTCTCTACCACTGCTTCGGCTGCCAGGCGGGCGGGGACACCCTCGACTTCATCATGAAGATCGACCACCTCTCCTTCTCGGAGGCGGTCGAGCGCCTGGCCGGCCAGGCCGGCATCACCCTGCGGTACGAGGAGGGCGGCTACACCGCCGGCACCAGCGGCCGCGGCGAGCGGATCCGCCTGGTCGAGGCGCACAAGGCGGCCGCCCAGTTCTACGTCGACCAGCTGGGCAGCCCCGAGGCCGAGATCGGCCGCAAGTTCCTGGCCGAGCGCGGCTTCGACCAGGCGGCCGCCGCGCACTTCAGCGTGGGCTACAGCCCGGCCGGCTGGGACCACCTGACCCGTTTCCTGCGCGGCAAGGGCTTCACCGACAAGGAGCTGATCACCTCCGGGCTCGCCCAGGACAGCCGCAGCGGCAAGCCCATCGACCGCTTCCGCGGCCGGCTGATGTGGCCGATCCGCGACATCAGCGGCGAGGTGGTCGGCTTCGGCGCGCGCAAGCTGCGCGACGACGACAACGGGCCCAAGTACCTGAACACGCCCGAGACCGCGATCTACAAGAAGTCCCAGGTGCTGTACGGCATCGACCTGGCGAAGAAGGAGATCGCGAAGACCTCCCGGGCCGTGGTCGTCGAGGGCTACACGGACGTGATGGCCTGCCACATGGCCGGGGTGACCACCGCGATCGCCACCTGCGGCACCGCCTTCGGCGGGGACCACATCAAGATCCTGCGGCGGCTGCTGATGGACAACGCCACCGCCGAGGTGATCTTCACCTTCGACGGTGACGCAGCCGGCCAGAAGGCGGCCCTGCGCGCCTTCGAGGACGACCAGAAGTTCGCCGCCGAGACCTCGATCGCGATCACCCCGGGCGGTATGGACCCCTGCGACCTGCGCTTGGCCCAGGGGGACGCGGCCGTCGCGGGTCTCGTGGAGTCCAGGACCCCGCTCTTCGAGTTCGCCCTGCGCCACATCGTCGCCCGGCACAACCTGGAGAACCCGGCGGGCCGCGCGGCGGCGCTGGACGAGGCCGCTCCGGTCGTCGCCCACATCAAGAACATCGCGATCCAGCACGAGTCCGCCGTCCAGCTCGCGGGCATGCTGGGCATCCGCGACGAACAGTTCGTGGTCAAGCGCGTCGCGCAGCTGGCGCGCTGGGCCCGCGAGCGCGGCGGCCAGCCCCCGCAGCAGGGCAGGGGCCGCCCGTCCTACGAGGCCGCCCCCGCGCCCGCCGCCCAGCCGGGCGGCGGGCCCGCGCTGAACCTGCGCAGCCCGGCCCACCGCACGGAGCGCGAGCTGCTGAAGCTGGCCCTGCAGCGCCCGGCCCTGGTGTCCCCGGCGTTCGACGCCTACGGGATCGACGAGTTCACCGCCCCGCCCTACGCGGCGGTCCGCCAGGCCATCCAGGACGCCGGCGGCGCCTCGCTCGGCACCGAGGACTACCTGGCCCGCGTACGCGAAGCTGCCCCCAACGACACCGTCCGCGCGCTCGTCACCGAGCTGGCGGTCGAGGCCATCCACGCCAAGACGGTGGACGAGATGTACGCGGGGGTCCAGCTGGTCCAGGTGCGGCTGCGCGCCGTCGACCGCCGGGTCCACGAGGTCCAGGGCACGCTGTCCCGGCTGGGCCCGCAGGCCCCGCCGGAGCAACTGGCCGCGGTCCAGGAGGAGCTGTGGGTGCTCCAGCAGTACGGCCAGCGGCTGCGCAACCGCGGCGCCGAGGGGCTGTAGCGGTCGCGCCGGCGCGGCGTCGAGGTTCGAGGTGTCGAGCTGGAGCGGTGCAGCGCCGTAGTGCCGTAGTGCCGTAGTGCCGTAGTGCCGTAGTGCCGTAGTGCCGTAGTGCCGTAGTGCCGTGGCGACGGTCAGCGCCCCAGCCAGTCGCCGCCCGGTATCCCGGTGCCCGAGGCGCGCAGGTCGCGGGCGAGCAGCGGTGACGCCAGGTAGACCCATGCGCGGACCGGGGTGCCGTCGGCACGCAGGGCCTCGCGCGCGATCCGGTCGTAGACGTTGCCCGGGCGGCCCGGGCCGCCGTACTCCTCCAGCACGTCCAGCGCGGCCAGCAGCTCCCCGTACGCCCCCGGCGCCGCCGTGATCAGCTCCCCGACCACGACCGAGCCCGGGCAGTCCACCGCGTACGGATAGCCGGGGCCGTCGTACAGCGCCGCGTCCGGGAGGCTCGCGGGCTCCTCCGCCACCGTGCGGCCGCGCAGGAACAGGTCGTGGTTGACCTCACCCGGCCGCAGCGTCCCGTAGACGAAGAACGGCAGCGGAGCGGCCGGGTCTTGTGGCCGAACGACCGATGTCACGGGGGCCCTCCCTGGGGTACGGCGGAACACTCCGCAGACCGGGGCCAAGGTGCCGGCCTGCCTGCGCCCCACCACCGTACGCACCGCGGTCACACGACCTCCCGGCGGCCGTGACGTGATCGGCGCGCGGGCGGCGTTCGAGAACCCGCGCCCTCGGGCGCCGCGACCGCGGTGGTCCCCCGCCGGCCCGCCGGCTCTCCCCCGCGGTCACCCGGACGGCCAAGGCGGCCCGGATGGCCGTATCAGGGGCTTTGACCTGCACAAACCGTGGGTCGAGGGGGTGTTCGCCGGGGAACCTGACGGGACATCAGCAGGCGAGCAGCGGGCGGTCCGGGTTACCTCGGAAGCACGACCCCGTGTCTCCAGGGAGTTCCCATGCGTCGACGTACAGCCCATGCGCTGACTGCCGCCGCGATGACCTGCGCCGCTTTCGCCGGCCCGGTCGCCGGTGCGGTGGCCGCCGCGGAACTCGGCATGGTGAGCTTCGCGCCCGGCGACTTCGCCGCGCTGGAGGTGTGGCCGAAGTCCGCCGCCCCGGGCGCCACCGTCACCGTGAACACCACGGCCTGCGGACACGGCAGCCGTGCCGAGGGCGATGCCACCACGGTGGGAGGCGGCCGCTTCAAGCTGGTTCCGGGCACGCACAAGGAGGTCGTCGTGGGGCAGTTCCAGGTCGCCCGCGACACCCGCCCCGGCACCTACGGCATCGGGGCGACCTGCGCGAACGGCAAGTTCGCCACGGGCGACCTGGTCGTCACCGAACGCGGCCCGCAGGGCCACGTCCACACCGGGGTGGGCGGTGGCACGACCACCACCGCCGACCCCGCCAGGATCGCGGCGGGAGCGGCAGTGCTGGCCGCGACCGCCGTCGGCGGTACCTGGCTCCTGCGTCGCCGGGCGAGCGGCACGCGGAGCTGACGGACGCCCACCGCGGCTCCGGCCGCGGTCCGACCGGTACCGTCCCCCGTCGCCCGCCCCGCGAGGTCCCCCCGTTCGCGGGGCCGGGCGACGGCCAGTCACCCCGAAACGGAAAGCCGAGGGGGAACGCATGGGTGGCGATTTCCGCGGAGCCCGCCACGGAGGCCTCCTGGCCCTCGCCGCCTGTGTCGGCATCTGGCTCGTCACCAGCGGCTCCCGGGAGCCCGTCGGGCCCCCGCTGCCCTCCCCCGCCGAGGCGCTGACCGCCGCCGGGGCCACGGGCCCCGGCATCGCGCCGCTGCCCGGATCGCCGCCCACCCGGATCAAGATCCCCGCGATCCACGTCGACGCTCCGCTGACCGGGCTCGGCCTGCAGCCGGGCGGCAGCCTCGAAGTGCCGCCGCCCGGCCGGCGGGACCTGGCCGGCTGGTACCGCGACGGGACCACCCCGGGCGCCACCGGCACCGCCGTCATCGCGGGGCACGTGGACGACGCCGCCGGGCCGGGGGTCTTCTACCACCTGGGCGCCCTGCGCCGCGGGGCCGCCGTCGAGATCCCGCGGGCCGACGGCCGTACCGCCGTGTTCACGGTGCACGCGGTCGAGGTCTACGACGCCAAGGCCTTTCCCGACACCCGCGTGTACGGTCCTTCGGCGCGCGCCGAGCTGCGGGTGATCACCTGTGGCGGGGGCTTCTCGCCGCGTACGGGCTACCGGGGCAACGTGGTCGTGTTCGCCCACCTCACCGGGACGTACTAGAGCCGCACCGCCTCCCCTATCCCCATTGCTCGAAACCGAGCTTGACCACGAGCGCGCCCACCACCGTCAGCAGCACGCCGCGGACGAAGCCGCTGCCCTTCTTCAGGGCCATACCGGCGCCGATCATGCCGCCGGCCAGGTTGAACGCGGCCATCAGCGCGGCCAGCTGCCACAGCACCATGCCCTGGTAGGCGAACATCACGAGCGCCCCGGCGTTGGTGCAGACGTTGACGATCTTGGCGGTCGCGGAGGCGGTGACCAGGTCGAGGTGGAGCAAGGCGGTCAGTGCGAGCACCAGGAAGGTGCCGGTGCCCGGTCCGATGAGCCCGTCGTAGAAGCCGATGCCGAGGCCGGCGAGAGCGATGGCGAGCAGCACCCGCTGCCTGCTGACGGGCGAGGCGCTCGGGGCGGTGCCGAAGGCGGGCCGCAAGAGCACGAAGGCGGCGACGACCACCAGCACCACCATGATCAGCGGGCGGAGCGCGTCCTTGCTGATGCCGCCGGCCAGCGCGGCGCCGCCCATCGATCCGGCGAGGGCTGCGAGGCCGATGCGGACGGCGAGCTTCACGTCCACCGGGGCCCTGCGGAGATACGTCACGGCCGCGCCGGTCGTACCGACGATGGCGACGGCCTTGTTGGTGCCGAGCACGGTGGCGGGGTGGGCGTTCGGCAGGCCGAGCAGCAGGGCGGGGAGGAGCAGCAGGCCGCCGCCGCCCACCACCGCGTCGATCCAGCCGGCCGCCGCCGCGGCCACGCACAGCACGATGATCATGATCAGGGATATGTCAGGCACAACCTGACCCTATGGACCTGTCGGGGACTGGATCCATCAATCCCCGGAAACTTGCGCAAAGGTTGAGCTTTGCCGGGCCGGCGCCCGGTCCGGGGCGACCGGAGCCGCCCGGGCCACGCCCGGAGCGGGCCGGTCAGGCGCGCGACGGTGGCGAACAAGCGGCCTTCGGGAAGGCCTCACGGACGCCTATCCCCTGCGCTGAGGGCGGCGTTCCGTCCGGGTAACAACAGCGATGCGGCGGGGAAACAGCGGACCCGCACGCTCGGGGCATGACCTCGAAGCAGCGTGTGGTGGTGATCGGCGGCGGCCTCGCGGGCCTGCGGCTCGCTGCGCGGTTGGCCGGCGGTGCGGCGGTGACCGTACTCGGCGAGGAGCAGCACGTTCCGTACAACCGGGTGCTGCTCGCCGAGGTGCTGGCGGGCCGGTACGCGCCGGAGGTGGCCGCGCTCCCGGCGGCCGGTCCGGCGCTGCGCCGCGGAGTGCGTGCGGTCCGCGTCGACCGCGCCGACCGGACGGTCCACTGCGACGACGGCGCGGCTCTGGCGTACGACACGCTGGTCCTGGCGACCGGCTCCAACCCGGTGCTGCCGCCGCTGCGGGGCCTGTTCGAGCCCGAGGGGCGGGAACTGCCGGACGGGGTGCACGCGTTCCGCACGATGGACGACTGCCTGGCGCTCTCGCAGGCCGTACGGCCGGGTGTGCGGGCGGTGGTGATCGGCGGGGGCCTGCTGGGCGTCTCGGCGGCCAGGGCGCTGGCCGCTCGGGGTGCTCAGGTGGTCCTCGCGCAGCAGGCGGCCCGCCTGATGGAACGCCAGCTGGACGCCGAGGCCTCCGCCCTGCTGCACGCACACCTGACCGGGCTCGGCGTCGAGATCCACACGGAATGCCGGGTCCGCGGCCTGACCACGTCGCCCGCGGCGCCCGGCCGCGGTGCGCAGGGCCACCGCACGGTCAGCGGGGTCGAGCTCGCCGACGGGTACCGGCTCGACGCCGATCTCGTCGTGCTCGCCTGCGGCGTACGGCCCCGCACCGGGCTCGCCCAGGCCGCGGGGCTCGACGTGCGCAAGGGCATCGTGGTCGACGACCGGCTGCGCACCAGCGACCCCCGGATCCACGCCATCGGCGACTGCGCCGAGCACGACGGCCAGGTGTACGGGCTCGCGGGAGCCGCGCTGGAACAGGCCGACGTCCTGGCCGACGTCCTCAACGGCGCGGACGCCGCGTACAGCGGCACCCGCGCCCTCACCCGCCTCACCCTCACCACCCCCGGAGGCGCCGGAACCGGCCCCTTCGACCTCGCCTGCTTCGGCGAGACGACCCCCCGCCCCGGCGACGACGTGGTCCGCTTCGCCGACGCCACCCGGCGGACCTACCGGACGGTCGTCCTGCGCGACGACCGCCTCGTCGGCGGGGTCCTGCTCGGCGAACTCTCCACCGTGGGCGCCGTCGCCCGCACCTGGGAGGGCGACGAGGCACCCCTCGACCTGTTCCACCTGCTCACCGACGACGGAGGCCACTGACATGACCGAGCCCCTGCCCGCGATCGTGCTCATCGGGCACGGCATGGTCGGCCAGCGCTACCTGGAGGCGCTCGCCGAGCGCGGTGCGACCCGGTCCCACCGGATCACCGTGCTCTGCGAGGAGCCCCGGCCCGCCTACGACCGCGTCCACCTGACCTCGTACTTCTCCGGCAGCACCGCCGAGGACCTGTCCATGACCCCGCCCGGGTTCATGCAGGAGCACGGCATCGACCTGCGCCTCGGCGACCCGGCCGAGGCCATCGACCGGGCCGCCCGTACCGTCACCTCGCGCTCCGGGCAGGTGTTCCCGTACGACGTCCTGGTCCTGGCCACCGGCAGCTTCCCCTTCGTGCCGCCCGTCCCGGGCAAGGACGCCCCCGGCTGCTTCGTCTACCGCACGATCGAGGACCTCCTCGCCATCGAGGAGTACGCCAAGGGCCGCACCAGCGGCGCGGTCGTCGGTGGCGGCCTCCTCGGCCTCGAAGCCGCCGGCGCCCTCCAGGGGCTCGGACTCGCCACCCGCGTGGTGGAGTTCGCGCCGCGCCTGATGCCCGTGCAGGTCGACGAGGGCGGCGGCGCGGCGCTGCTGCGCACCATCGAGTCCATGGGCCTCACCGTCCACACCGGTGTCGGCACCCAGGAGGTGCTGACCGGCGAGGACGGCCGCGTCAACGGCATGCGGCTCTCCGACGGTTCTGCCGTCGAGACCGACCTCGTGGTCTTTTCCGCCGGTGTCCGCCCCCGCGACCAGCTGGCCCGGGACGCGGGCCTGGACGTCGGCGAGCGCGGCGGTATCGCGGTCGACTCCCGCTGCCGCACCTCCGACCCGCACGTCTACGCCATCGGCGAGTGCGCGCTGGCCTGCGACGGCCGCGTCTACGGCCTGGTCGCCCCCGGCTACGAGATGGCCGAGACCGCCGCCGACGACCTGCTGGGCCGGGAGAAGGAGTTCACCGGGGCCGACCTGTCCACCAAGCTCAAGCTGCTCGGGGTGGACGTGGCCTCCTTCGGCGACGCGCACGGCAGCGCCCCCGACAGCCTGGACGTCGTCTGGTCCGACTCCCGCTCCGGCGTCTACAAGAAGCTGGTCGTCTCCCCGGACGGGGTCCTGCTCGGCGGGGTCCTGGTCGGCGACGCGGACGCGTACGGCCTCCTGCGCCCGCTCACCGGCAGCGTGCCGCCCGTCGCCCCCGAGCAGCTGGTCCTGCCGGCCGGTCTGGGCGCGCCCGTCGCGCTCGGGCCGTCCTCGCTCCCCGACGACGCGGTGATCTGCTCCTGCCACAACGTCACCAAGAAGGCCATCACCGCCTGCGCCACGCTCCCCGAGGTCAAGAAGTGCACCAAGGCGGGCACCGGCTGCGGCAGCTGCGTCAAGGTCATCGGGCAGCTGCTGCCCGCGGCCGCCGACAAGGGGCTGTGCGGCTGCTTCCCCTTCACCCGCGCCGAGCTCTACGAGATCGTCCGCACCCGGCGGCTGGTCTCGTACCAGGAGCTCCTGGACGGCCACGGCCGCCCGGAGGCCCGCGGCGGCGACGGTTGCGAGGTGTGCAAGCCCACCGTGGGCTCGATCATCGCCTCGCTCGCCCCGAGCGTCGGCGCCAGCGGGTACGTCCTGGAAGGGGAGCAGGCCGCGCTCCAGGACACCAACGACCACTTCCTCGCGAACATGCAGCGCAACGGCTCCTACTCGGTGGTGCCGCGCATTCCCGGTGGTGAGATCACCCCGGACAAGCTGATCGTGATCGGCGAGGTGGCCCGCGACTTCGGTCTCTACACGAAGATCACCGGTGGTCAGCGGATCGACCTCTTCGGCGCGAGCGTGGACCAGCTCCCGCGGATCTGGGCCCGGCTCGTCGACGCCGGGTTCGAGTCCGGGCACGCGTACGGCAAGGCCCTGCGGACGGTGAAGTCCTGCGTGGGGCAGACCTGGTGCCGCTACGGGGTGCAGGACAGCGTGCGGATGGCCATCGACCTGGAGCTGCGCTACCGGGGCCTGCGCGCCCCGCACAAGCTGAAGTCGGCGGTCTCCGGTTGCGCCCGCGAGTGCGCGGAGGCGCAGAGCAAGGACTTCGGCGTCATCGCGACGGCGAGCGGCTGGAACCTGTACGTGGGCGGCAACGGCGGGGCCACCCCGCGCCACGCCGACCTCCTCGCGCAGGACCTGTCCGATGCGGAACTGGTCCGGCTGATCGACCGGTTCCTGATGTTCTACATCCGCACCGCCGACCGGCTGGAGCGGACCTCGACCTGGCTGGAGCGGCTGGAGGGCGGCCTGGCCCACCTGCGGGACGTGGTCGTGCACGACTCGCTGGGGCTGTGCGCGGAGCTGGAGGCCCTGATGGCCGACCACGTGGCGCACTACCGCGACGAATGGGCCGAGACGCTCGAGGACCCGGAGCGGCTGCGCCGGTTCGTGTCCTTCGTCAACGCGCCCGGAGCACCCGACCCGACCGTGAAGTTCGTCCCCGAGCGTGACCAGGTCAAGCCCGACCTGGCCGTCCTGACCATAGGAGGAGCCGTCCGATGACCGTCGAACTGCGGGTGGCCGAAGGCTGGCTGACGGTGTGCGAGCTGTCCGCGCTGGTCCCCGGGCGCGGGGTCGCGGCCCTGCTGCCCGACGGGAGTCAGGCCGCGGTGTTCGTCGACCGCGCGGGGCGTCCGTACGCCATCGGCAACCAGGACCCCTTCACGGGCGCGCACGTGCTGTCGCGGGGGCTGCTGGGGAGTGCGGCGGGCCGGCCCTTCGTGGCCTCGCCGCTGCTCAAGCAGCGCTTCGACCTGGAGTCGGGGCGCTGTCTGGACGACGAGGAGGTGGCGGTCCGGACCTACCCGGTGCGGACCGCCGCGACCTCGTAGCCGGCATCAACCCTCGATGGCGGCCGGGTCCATCCAGACGTACTCCCACACGTGGTGGTCCAGGTCCTCGAAGGCGCGGCCGTACATGAAGCCCATGTCGATGGCCGGCCGCGGTTCGGTGGCACCGGCCGCGAGCGCGGCGTCGACGACCTCGTCGACCTTGGCGCGGCTGTCCGCGCTGAGGGCGACCATCACCTCGGTGGTCTTGGCGGCGTCGGCGACCGGCTTGGTGGCGAACTCCTTGAACTTCGCCTCGGTCAGCAGCATCGCGAAGATGGTGTCGCTGATCACCAGGGAAGCGGCGGTGTCGTCGGTGAACTGCGGGTTGAAGGAGTAGCCGAGCTTCTCCCAGAAGGCCTTGGCGGCGTCCAGGTCCTTGACCGGCAGGTTGACGAAGATCATCTGGGGCTGGGACATCTCGGTCTCTCTTCTCTCGCGCGGCGTTCGCTGCTTTCGAGGGGTAGACCGGGGGCCCGAAGGAAACTCATCGCTGCCGCCGAAGTTTTTTCGAGATTTCTTCCCGGCCCTGCCCTGCGGCACGAAACCGCAGGTCAGGCCACCGAGCGGAGCTCCACTGCCGCCAGCGGGACGAAACCGAGGCCGTCCTCGCCCTCCATCGACGCCTCGGGGCCCGCGAGCCGCTTGTGCAGGGCCAGCGCGATCCGCTCGCCCTGCGCCTTGGCCCGCTCTGCGTTCGGACCCCGGTGCAGGCCGTCGATGGTCGCGTGCCACAGCTGGACCCAGCGCCCGAAGTCGGCGGCGGTCAGCGCCCGCGCCGCGTTCAGGGCCGCGTGGGGGGCGAAGGCGTCGCGCCGGTAGGCGGCGGTGCGGAACAGGGCCCGCTCCCAGAAGTCGGTGATCCGCGGCAGGTGGGCCTCGAGGTCCGTGCCGGCGATCTCGGTGAAGAAGGGCCCGATCCGGGGATCGGCGAAGGCAGCGGTGTAGAACCGGCGCAGCACGACGTCGAGGTCGGCGCGGCCCGCGATGTCGTCGGCGGCGGCGAAGTGGCTCATTGCTCCACCATCTTTCCCCATGGCAGCCCTTCCCAGGGGCGAAAGTCCCGCCGGAGGTCACACCCGTGCCGGTGGACCGGGGCGGCGGCAGCAGCCGCACGCGGTGGAGGTGCACAAGGCCCTCTGGAAGGAGCGCCTGGGTGCCCTGAAATCCCTGCTGGAGGATTGAACCTGACCGGTCGCTCGGACGTAATGAGGAGTTGGCGCCACGTCAACTGGCGCCTCCTAGGTTCCTCGACGCGTGCGACCCCGCGTCCGACCGGCCGCGGGGCCTTCCTCCCACAGGAGTGACCGTGGAACGTCGTACCTTCCTGCGCGGCGCAGTGATCGGTTCGTCGGCCGCCGCCTTCGGCGGCACCCTGATGCACGGCGCCGCCTACGCGGCGCCCGCCCAGCCGGGCGCCGGACCGTACGGAGCACTCGGCGCGGCGGACGCGAACGGCATCCAGCTGCCGGCCGGCTTCAGCAGCCGGGTGATCGCCCGCTCGGGCCAGACCGTCAGCGGCACCTCGTACACCTGGCACAGCGCCCCGGACGGCGGCGCGTGTTTCGCCGACGGCACGGGATGGATCTACGTGTCGAACTCGGAGATCAACCCCTCCGGCGGCGCGAGCGCGGTCCGGTTCAACTCCTCCGGCACCGTCATCGGCGCCCACCGGATCCTGTCCAACACCCGGCAGAACTGCGCGGGCGGCAAGACCCCGTGGAACACCTGGCTGTCCTGCGAGGAGGTCAGCCTCGGCTACGTCTACGAGACCGACCCCTACGGCGTGAACGCGGCCGTCCAGCGCCCGGCCATGGGCCGCTTCAAGCACGAGGCGGCCGCGGCGGACCCGGTGCGCCAGGTGATCTACCTGACCGAGGACGAGACGAACGGCTGCTTCTACCGCTTCGTCCCGACGACCTGGGGCAACCTCGCCTCGGGCACCCTCCAGGTCCTCGTGGCCGGCACGGCCACCTCGGGCTCCTTCACCTGGCAGAACGTCCCGGACCCGGACGGCTCGCCGACCGCGACCCGCAGCCAGGTCTCCGCCTCGAAGAAGTTCAACGGCGGCGAGGGCTGCCACTACGCCAACGACACCGTCTGGTTCACCACCAAGGGCGACAACCGCGTCTGGCAGCTCAACCTCGCCACCAGCACGTACGAGCTGGCGTACGACGACTCCCTCGTGCCGGGCGGCGCGGCCCCGCTGACGGGCGTGGACAACGTCACCGGGTCTTCGTACGGCGACCTGTACGTGGCCGAGGACGGCGGCAGCATGGAGATCTGCGTGATCACCCCGGACGACGTGGTGGCGCCGTTCCTGCGGATCACCGGCCAGTCCTCCTCGGAGATCACCGGCCCGGCCTTCTCCCCCGCGGGCAACCGGCTCTACTTCTCCAGCCAGCGCGGTACGAGCGGCAGCTCGTCGGGCGGCATCACCTACGAGGTGACGGGCCCGTTCCGCACCTGAGCCCCGTCCCGCCGCGGCCCCCGGCACGAGGGAGTCGTCGTACGCCAGCTCGTACGTGCTGGTGGCGAGGTTGA
>NZ_JBEZLA010000041.1:32598-70640 GCF_040651925.1 Streptomyces sp. NPDC048349
AATCACCACCGCGGTGCGGGCCCCGTCCCCCACCTGCCCCCCGCCCCCCCGCGCCCCCGGGCCCCCGCCGGGGGGCCGCGGCGTGTCACGAGGCCACGGCGCCGCCCTTGAGGAGGGCGGCGCCCAGGGGGGTCACGGTGTGCAGCACCGCGTTGCCGTGGCGCAGCGTCGTCACCAGGCCCGCCTCGCGCATCACGCAGGCGTGCTGGCTCGCCGAGGCCAGCGAGACCCCGGCCCGGCGGGCCAGCTCGCTGGTGGTGGCGCCGTCCCCGATGGCCCGCAGCACCACCGAGCGGGTGTGCCCCACGAGCTTGCCGAGGGTGCGCTGGCGCTGTTCCTCGATGTGCACGGTGCGCGCCGCCTCGCCGCCCGTGGGGGCCGAGGCCAGGTGCGAGGCGGCCGGGTAGACCAGGACCGGCGGCAGCTCGGGATCGTGCAGGGTCACGGCGGTGCGCCGGCAGAAGAACGAAGGCTGGAGCAGCAGCCCGCGGCCGCGCAGCCGTACGTCCCGGTCCACGGGGTAGTCGCACTCCAGCACCGGCGCCCGCCAGCGCAGCATCGGCGGCAGCGAGGCCAGCAGTTCGTCCGCGCCCCCGTCGAGCAGGGCCCGGCCGCGGGCGGCCCGCTCGGCCTCTATCTGGGCCTGTATGTGGGTCCAGTACGGCTCCACGGCCGCGCGGTGGTAGGCGCGCAGCTCCGCCAGCAGCCGGGGCAGGTGCTTGGTGCCGCCGTCCATGAGCTCCCGCAGCCGCGGCGCCATCGACGCCCCCGCTCCCGCGCTCGTACTCGTGCCCGATCCGGGCCCGGCGCCGAGCAGGGCGAGCTCGCGGCGCATGCGCTCGGGCCTGATCCCGCGCAGCGCGTCGATCGCCACGTCCCACCCGTACTGCCCCTCCACGGGGGTCAGGAAATCGGGGAAATAGCCGCGGCCCGGTATGAGCATGCCGAGCGTGCGTGTTTCACCATTCAACCTGCTCCGCGTTTCCGTCCGCCATTCGCCGAACAGCCGGGCGTCCCGCCGGTCCCTTAAACGGTGAAAACTGAGAATCGTTTCCCACAACGCATCGGGACGCCCTGCCATCCGTACGCGTGCCAGGTCCACTCCAGTGAAATGGATACGCAGCACCGAACCCCCACCTGTGCAACCGCAATCCCCCCGCCCCATGAGTATGCATGCCGTCACACGTGGTCACCACGCCCTTTCGGCCACAGTTGAAACCCCTTTCGGCAGGGGCGTGACAACCGAAATCCTGTACTCCGCCGGGCACACTCCGATGCGACCGAAACGCTCCGTGAAGGCCGTGGGGGGCTTTGCGGGGCCTGGCGGTCGGTCGCACCGGGAAGCGCCGACGTGCCCGGCAGAATGACAGCGGCGGTGGACGGGTGGGGATCCGTCCACCGCCTGCTGGCGTAAAGCTTTGTTGAACAGAAAAAAATAGGCGCGCCCGCCCGCGGGCAGTCAGGGAACCCGGGGGCAGGCGCGGTCTATGGGGCCCCTTCTCGGGGCCGGGGATCAGCGGCTGTCGCTGCCCTTCGCCTCGGCGGCCGCACGACCGGCCTCCAGGCGCGCGACCGGAATCCGGAACGGCGAGCAGGAGACGTAGTCGAGGCCGACCTCGTGGAAGAAGTGGACGGACTCGGGGTCACCGCCGTGCTCGCCGCAGACGCCGAGCTTGAGGTCGGGGCGGGTGGCCCGGCCGGCCTGGACCGCGCTGCGGACCAGCGAGCCGACACCGTCCTTGTCGATGGTCTCGAAGGGCGAGACACCGAAGATGCCCTTCTCCAGGTAGGCGGTGAAGAAGCTGGCCTCGACGTCGTCGCGGGAGAAGCCCCACACCGTCTGGGTCAGGTCGTTCGTACCGAAAGAGAAGAACTGCGCGGCCTCGGCGATCTGGCCGGCGGTCAGGGCGGCGCGCGGCAGCTCGATCATGGTGCCGATGGACAGCTTGAGGCTGGTGCCGGTGGCGGCCTCGACCTCGGCGATGACCGCGTCGGACTCCTCGCGGACGATCTCCAGCTCCTGGACGGTGCCCACGAGCGGGACCATGATCTCGGCGCGCGGGTCGCCCTTGGCGTTCTTGCGCTCGGCCGCGGCCTCGGCGATCGCCCGGACCTGCATCTTGAACAGGCCGGGGATGACCAGGCCGAGGCGGACGCCGCGCAGACCCAGCATCGGGTTCTGCTCGTGCAGCTTGTGCACGGCCTGGAGCAGGCGCAGGTCGTTCTCGTTGGCGTCCTTGCGGGACTCGGCGAGGGCGACGCGCACCGACAGCTCGGTGATGTCGGGCAGGAACTCGTGCAGCGGCGGGTCGAGCAGGCGGACGGTGACGGGCAGGCCGTCCATCGCCTCGAACAGCTCGACGAAGTCCTTCTTCTGCAGCGGCAGGAGGGCACTGAGTGCCTCCTCGCGCTCTCCGTCGGTGTCCGCGAGGATCAGTCGCTCCACCAGTTCGCGGCGCTCGCCGAGGAACATGTGCTCGGTGCGGCACAGGCCGATGCCCTGGGCGCCGAAGCGGCGGGCGCGCAGCGCGTCCTCGGCGTTGTCGGCGTTGGCGCGCACGCGCAGGCGGCGGACCCGGTCGGCGTACGCCATGATCCGGTGCACGGCGGCGACCAGTTCGTCGGCGTCGTCGGCACCGGCGTGCATGCGGCCCTCGAAGTACTCGACGACCGGAGACGGTACGACGGGTACCTCGCCGAGGTAGACCTTGCCGGTCGAACCGTCGATGGAGACGACGTCGCCCTCTTCGATGACCGTCTCGCCGACCGTCATGCGGCGGCGCTTGGTGTCGACGTCGAGCTCCTCGGCGCCGCAGACGCAGGTCTTGCCCATGCCGCGGGCGACGACGGCGGCGTGCGAGGTCTTGCCGCCGCGCGAGGTCAGGATGCCCTCGGAGGCGATCATGCCGTCCAGGTCGTCGGGGTTGGTCTCGCGGCGGATCAGGATGACCTTCTCGCCGGAGCGGGACCACTTGACGGCCGTGTACGAGTCGAAGACGGCCTTGCCGACCGCCGCGCCCGGGGAGGCGGCGATGCCGCGGCCCAGCAGGGTGGTCTTGGCGTCCTCGTCGAAGCGCGGGAACATCAGCTGGGCGAGCTGGTGGCCGGTGACGCGCTGGAGGGCCTCGGCCTCGTCGATCAGGCCCTGGTCCACGAGCTGGGTGGCGATGCGGAAGGCGGCGCCGGCGGTGCGCTTGCCGACGCGGGTCTGCAGCATCCACAGCTGGCCGCGCTCGATGGTGAACTCGATGTCGCAGAGATCCTTGTAGTGGGTCTCCAGCGTCTCCATGATCGTCATGAGCTGGTCGTAGGAGGTCTTGTCGATGGTCTCCAGGTCCGCCAGCGGGACGGTGTTGCGGATGCCCGCCACCACGTCCTCGCCCTGGGCGTTCTGGAGGTAGTCGCCGTAGACGCCCTGGTGGCCGCTGGCGGGGTCGCGGGTGAAGGCGACGCCGGTGCCCGAGTCGGGGCCGAGGTTGCCGAACACCATGGAGCAGATGTTGACGGCGGTGCCCAGGTCGCCGGGGATGCGCTCCTGGCGGCGGTAGAGCTTGGCGCGGTCGGTGTTCCAGGAGTTGAAGACCGCCTCGACGGCGAGGTCCAGCTGCTCGCGGGCGTCCTGCGGGAACTCGCGGCCGGCCTCCTTCGCGACGATCTTCTTGAAGACCTTGACCAGCTTCTTGAGGTCGGCGGCGTCGAGGTCGGTGTCGACGGCGACCTTCTTGGCGGCCTTGGCCTCGTCGAGCGCGTCCTCGAAGAGCTCGCCCTCGACGCCGAGGACGGTCTTGCCGAACATCTGGATCAGGCGGCGGTACGAGTCCCACGCGAAGCGCTCGTTGCCGGCCTGGGTGGCGAGACCGGTGACGGACTCGTCGGAGAGGCCGATGTTGAGGACCGTGTCCATCATGCCCGGCATGGAGAACTTGGCGCCGGAGCGGACGGAGACCAGCAGCGGGTCGTCCGACTGACCGAGCTTCTTGCCCATCTTCGTCTCGAGGGCGGCAAGGTGGGCGCTGACCTCGTCGCGCAGCGCGGCGGGGGCCGTGCCGCTCTCGAGGTAGACCTTGCAGGCCTCGGTGGTGATGGTGAAGCCGGGAGGGACCGGGAGACCCAGGTTGGTCATCTCGGCGAGGTTGGCTCCCTTGCCGCCGAGAAGGTCCTTGAGGTCGCGGTTTCCCTCGGTGAAGTCGTAGACGAACTTCTGATCTTTGTTTTCCGACACGGGTCTCGACTCCTCGAGGCTCGGTGGCTGCCCTGACGGCCAGGAACATACCCAGATCGAAGGCTTCTGGGTACGTCCACTTGGTCGTCATGAGGCTGTAACCACTCGTGCGCCAGCAGATCGAAAGTAACTCATGGGTAATCAGAAAGTACGAAGAGCGTTCACCTCCCGAAGGGAGAGTGGGCTTTTGAGGCCTGATTGCGCTCGGATGAGCGATCATCGATACATTTGCGTTCAACTCTTGAACGAACAAAGGGTGGCACCCAGTGCCACCCTTTGAAAGTCTTATCCGTGACTTCGGCGCTCATCTGAGCGAAACCTCTCCCATGCGTGGCGTATATCACGCACCACGGAGGGCGATTTGTCAGCCTCCGGAAGTGTCCAGTTCCGCTTCCTCGCTGACGCCCGCGCAGTCGTACGGGTCCTTCAGCCAGCCGTCCGGCAGGACAACCCGGTTGTTTCCGGACGTCCGGCCCCGCGGGCCGTCCGCACTCTCCGGCCATGCCTGGTCCAGATCCAGCTCGCTCAGATGAGCGTTGAGTTCCGCCAGGGAGGACGTGACCGCCAGCTTCTTGCGCATCTCGGAGCCGACCGAGAAGCCCTTGAGGTACCAGGCGACGTGCTTACGGAAGTCGATCACCCCGCGGGTCTCGTCGCCGATCCACTCCCCCAGCAGCTGCGCGTGCCGGTGCATGGTGTCCGCCACCTCGCGCAGCGCCGGCTTGTGGAAGTCCTCCGGGCGGCCTTCGAAAGCCGCCACCAGGTCGTTGAACAGCCACGGCCGCCCCAGGCAGCCCCGGCCCACCACCACGCCGTCGCAGCCGGTCTCGCGGACCATCCGCAGCGCGTCCTCGGCGCACCAGATGTCGCCGTTGCCGAGGACCGGGATCTCCGGCACGTGCTCCTTGAGCCGCGCGATGGCCTCCCAGTCGGCCGTGCCGCCGTAGTGCTGGGCCGTGGTGCGCCCGTGCAGGGCTATCGCCGTGACCCCCTCCTCGACGGCGATCCGGCCGGCGTCGAGGTAGGTGAGGTGGTCGTCGTCGATGCCCTTGCGCATCTTCATCGTCACCGGGAGGTCGCCGGCGCCGGCCACCGCCTCGCGCAGGATCGCGCGCAGCAGGTTCCGCTTGTACGGGAGCGCGGAGCCGCCGCCCTTGCGGGTCACCTTGGGGACGGGGCAGCCGAAGTTGAGGTCGATGTGGTCGGCGCGGTCCTCCTCGACGATCATGCGGACCGCCTTGCCGACCGTCACCGGGTCGACTCCGTACAGCTGGATCGAGCGGGGCTTCTCGGTCTCGTCGAAGTGGATCAGCTGCATGGTCTTCTCATTGCGCTCGACCAGGGCGCGGGTCGTGATCATCTCGCTCACGAACAGCCCCTTGCCGCCCGAGAACTCCCGGCAGAGGGTACGGAACGGGGCATTGGTGATGCCGGCCATGGGCGCGAGCACCACCGGGGGCTGCACGGTGTGCGGGCCGATCGCGAGAGGCGGGGGGAGCGTGGTCATCCGCCCATTGTCCCGCATGCCGGGGCGGTGGGGCAGACGTACCATCGGGCGCATGATCGAGCCGAGTCAGCCGAGCCGCCGGCAGCGCATGCTCGTCCTGGCGATCTGTTGCATGAGCCTGCTGATCGTGAGCCTCGACAACACCGTCCTCAACGTGGCGCTGCCGTCGATGCGCCGCGACCTGAACGCCTCGGTCGCGGGCATGCAGTGGACGATCGACGCGTACACCCTCGTGCTGGGCTCGCTGCTGATGCTGGCGGGCTCCACCGCGGACCGGATCGGCCGCCGCAAGGTGTTCGTCGCCGGCCTGGTCCTCTTCAGCGTCGGCTCGCTGCTGTGCTCGCTCGCCCCCACCCTCGACTGGCTCATCGCCTACCGGATGGTGCAGGCGGTCGGCGGCGCGATGCTCAACCCGGTGGCCATGTCGATCATCACCAACACGTTCACCGACCCGGCCGGGCGCGCGCGGGCCATCGGCGTGTGGGGCGCGGTCGCGGGCATCTCCATGGCCGCGGGCCCTCTGATCGGCGGCGTGCTGGTGGATTCGGTGGGCTGGCGCTCCATCTTCTGGGTGAACCTGCCGGTCGGTCTGATCGCGCTCGCCCTGACCCTGCGCCACGTGCCCGAGTCCCGTGCGGCCCGGCCGCGCCGCGTGGACCCGGTGGGCCAGCTGCTGGTCATGGCGCTGCTGGGCAGTCTCACGTACGGGATCATCGAGGCGCCCGCCGCGGGCTGGCGCTCCCCGCTGATCCTGGGCTGCGCCGTGGTGGCCGTGGTGTCGCTGGCGGGGCTGCTGCGCTACGAGCCCCGGCGCAAGGAGCCGCTGATCGACTTCCGGTTCTTCCGGAGCGCGCCCTTCAGCGGGGCCACGGTGATCGCGGTGAGCGCCTTCGCCGGGATGGCCGGGTTCCTCTTCCTCAACACCCTGTACCTGCAGGACGTGCGGGGCCTGGACGCGCTGCACGCGGGGCTCTACATGCTGCCGATGGCCGCGCTGACCATGCTCGTCGCGCCGCTGTCGGGCCGGCTGGTGGGCAGCCGGGGGCCGCGGCTGCCGCTGCTGATCGCCGGAGCCGCGATGGCGGCGAGCGGGCTGGTCTTCGCCGCCTTCCGGGGCGAGACCTCCACCGCGCTGATGTTCACCGGCTACGTGCTGTTCGGGCTCGGCTTCGGCATGGTGAACGCGCCCGTCACCAATACGGCGGTCTCCGGGATGCCGCGGTCCCAGGCCGGGGTCGCGGCCGCCATCGCCTCGACCAGCAGGCAGACCGGGAGCGCGCTCGGCGTCGCGATCGTGGGTGCGGTCCTGGCGGCCGGGCTTGCGCGCGGTTCCGACTTCGCCGGGGCGGCCGCCCCGGCCTGGTGGATCATCACGGCCTGCGGGCTGCTGGTCCTGGTGGTGGGAGCGGCGACGAACGGCCGGTGGGCCCGCTCGACGGCGGAACGCACGGCCCGCACGCTGGACCCGGCGGCCTCCCCGACGCCCGCGGACCCTCGGGCGGCGGAGCCCGGGCACTGAGCCACCCGGGGCACTGAGCCCACCGGCCACTGGGCCGCCCGGGCGACTGAGCCACCCCGGTCACTGGGTCCACGGGCACTGAGCCACCCGGGCCCGTCGGCCAGTCGGCCAGTCGGCCACGCTCCAGCCAGTCGGCCACGCTCCAGCTGAACGACGGGCCGTCGTCGGCCCTGCGGCTGGAGTGGCCCACCCCCGATCCTGCGGTGCTGTCCCAGCCCCTTCACGCTGACGAGTGACAGATATTGAAATCTGTCACTCGTCATGTCATTCTCGTTCCATGACGAAGAACGAGAGCATCCAGAGCCCTGTCCTCGAAGGCCGTTTCCTCGGAAGCCGCGCCCTCGAGGACCGTGTCCACCGCGACCCCGCCGCCGCCCACCGCCGGCTCGGCACCACCGGGCCGTCCGTCTTCCCGCTCGGCCTCGGCTGCATGGGGATGTCCGCCCTCTACGGAGAGGCCGACCGCGCCGAGTCCATCGCCACCCTCCACGCCGCCCTGGACGCAGGCGTCACGCTGCTGGACACCGGTGACTTCTACGGCATGGGCCACAACGAACTGCTGATCAACGAGGCCCTGCGCACCGCCCCCGCCGCGGCCCGTGAGCGGGCGCTGACCAGCGTGAAGTTCGGCGCCCTGCGCACGGTCGAGGGCGGCTTCACCGGCTATGACGGGCGGCCCGAGGCCGTCAAGAACTTCCTGGCCTACTCGCTCCAGCGGCTCGGCCGGGACCACATCGACATCTACCGCATCGCCCGCGTGGACCCGGATGTCCCGATCGAGGAGACCGTCGGGGCCATCGCGGAGGCGGTCGAGGCCGGGCACGTGCGCCACATCGGCCTCTCCGAGGTGGGCGCGGACACCCTGCGCCGGGCCACCGCCGTCGCCCCGATCGCCGATCTGCAGATCGAGTACTCGCTCATCTCCCGCGGCGTGGAGGAGGAGATCCTGCCGGCCGCCCGAGAGCTCGGGATAGGCATCACGGCCTACGGGGTGCTGTCCCGCGGCCTGATCAGCGGCCACTTCACCCGCGACCGCGCACTGGCCCCGGGCGATTTCCGCGGGATGAGCCCGCGCTTCCAAGAGGGCAACCTCGACCGCAACCTCGACCTGGTCGAGGCCCTGCGGGAGGTGGCGGAGGGCAAGGGTGTGAGCGTCGCCCAGACCGCCATCGCCTGGGTGCTCTCGCGCGGCGAGGACATCGTGCCGCTGGTCGGTGCGCGGCGCCGGGACCGGCTGGCCGAGGCACTGGGTGCCATCGACATCACACTGAGCGCCGCCGATCTGGCCGCCATCGAAGAGGCCATACCGCTCGGCGCCGCGGCGGGCGAGCGGTATCCGGCGGCCCAGATGGCCCACCTCGACAGCGAGCACTGAGCTGGCGGTACGGTCGTACCCATGCCTCCCGCTGCTGCCGAGCCCCTGACTCCCGAGCGCATCCTCGAAACCACCGAGGACGTGCTGCGCCGCTTCGGCCCCACCAAGGCGACCGTGGTGGACGTGGCCCGTGCGCTGGGCGTCAGCCACGGCAGCGTGTACCGGCACTTCCCCTCGAAGGCGGCGCTGCGCGAGGCCGTCACGGACCGCTGGCTCGCCAAGAGCGTCGTCGCCCTGGAGCAGATCGCCTCGGCGCCCGCCGAGAGCGCCCCCTCCAAGCTGGAAGCGTGGCTGGAAGCGCTCTTCGAGTCCAAGCGCCACAAGGCGGGTGACGACCCGGAGCTGTTCGCCACCTACATCGTGCTGCTGGACGAGAACAGCGGTGTGGTGGACCGGCATCTGAGCGAGCTGATCGACCAGCTGGCCCGGATCATCGCCGAAGGGGTCGCGGCGGGCACGCTCGCCGCGCAGGACGTGCCGGCCGCCGCCCGCGCGGTCTTCGACGCCACCGGCCGCTTCCACGATCCGCAGTACGCGGCCGACTGGCTCTCGCCCACGATCTTCACGGAGTTCGAGGCGGTCACCGCGCTGATCATCCGGGGCCTGCGCCCCTGACACGGTGCTCCGCTGCGCGCCCGGGATCACATGGCCGGAATTGTCCAGTCCGGTCAGCTTGGTGATCCTTTTGATCGACTCGCCTTGAACATGCCACCAGCGTGAACCTACGGTCCCCCTACCGCACTCATCAGGCACGTCTCAGGGGGAACCTTGTCCGTCCACACCGCTCGACCCGAACCACCGGTCCGCTCCGGCGCCGCGACGGCCCTCGGCTGGATCCTGACCATCGGTCTGAACGTGGTCGCGCCGATCATCACGTACAACACGCTCACCGAAGACCACGGCTGGAGCGAGTTCTCGGCGCTGCTGGCCAGCAGCGCCTGGCCGGTGCTCGACAGTGCCATCAGCGTGGCCTGGCGTCGCAAGCTGGACGAGTTCGCCGTCGTCACCCTGGTGTTCCTGGGCGTGACGGCCGTCGTCTCGCTCGTGGGGGCCCACACGGCGCGGGCCCTGCTGATCAAGGACTCCGCCGTGACGGGGCTGTTCGGTCTGCTCTGCCTGGCCACGCTGGCGGCGGCGCGCCCGCTGATGTTCTACTTCGGCCGCAAGTTCGCCACGGACGGCACCCCGGAGAGCACCGCCTGGTGGAACGGCCTGTGGCAGTACGAGGGCTTCCGCACCACCATGCGCCGCATGACCCTCGTCTGGGGTGTGGCCTATGTGGTCGAGGCCCTGGTCCGGATCGCGCTCGCGTACACCCTGGACACGAAGACCATGGTGACGGTCAGCCCGGTCATGATCTACGGGGTGCTGGGCGCCCTGGGTGTCTGGACCGCCCTCTACGGAAAGCGGTCGCAGGCCGAGGGCGAGCGCCGCGTGGCCGAGGCCGCGGCCGCGGCCGCCGCCGCCGGGGGCGAAGGCACCGCGGCGGCCTGAGGCAGGAGGCGAAGACCGAAAGACCGGTGGCCCGCTGCGCACGTCGCGCACCGGGCCACCGGTTCGTTCCGCCGGAGCGGAAGCTCCGTCCTAGCAGCCGAGCAGGCGGCTGCCGAGGTAGCTCTGGATCTGGTCCAGGGAGACGCGCTCCTGCTTCATGGTGTCGCGCTCGCGCACGGTCACCGCGTTGTCGTCCAGGGTGTCGAAGTCGACGGTGACGCAGAACGGCGTACCGATCTCGTCCTGGCGGCGGTAGCGGCGGCCGATGGCGCCCGCGTCGTCGAACTCGATGTTCCAGAACTTGCGCAGGTCGGCGGCGAGGCCCTTGGCCTTCGGCGACAGCTGCGCGTTGCGGGACAGCGGCAGCACGGCGACCTTGATCGGGGCCAGGCGCGGGTCGAGGCGCATCACGGTGCGCTTCTCCATGACGCCCTTGGCGTTCGGGGCCTCGTCCTCGTTGTACGCGTCGAGCATGAAGGCGAGCATGGCGCGGTTGACACCGGCCGCCGGCTCGATGACGTACGGGGTGTAGCGCTCCTTGGACTCCTGGTCGAAGTACACCAGCTCCTGGCCGGAGGCGGCGGAGTGGGCCTTCAGGTCGAAGTCGGTGCGGTTGGCGATGCCTTCGAGCTCGGAGAACTCGTTGCCGCCGAAGTTGAAGCGGTACTCGATGTCGGCGGTGCGCTTCGAGTAGTGGGAGAGCTTCTCCTTCGGGTGGTCGTACCAGCGGATGTTCTCCTCACGGATGCCGAGGTCGCGGTACCAGCTCCACCGCTCCTGCATCCAGTACTCCTGCCACTGCTCGTCCTCGCCCGGCTTGACGAAGAACTCCATCTCCATCTGCTCGAACTCGCGCGTGCGGAAGATGAAGTTGCCGGGAGTGATCTCGTTGCGGAAGGACTTGCCCATCTGCGCGATGCCGAACGGGGGCTTCTTGCGCGAGGTGGTCTGCACATGGGCGTAGTTGGTGAAGATGCCCTGGGCGGTCTCGGGGCGCAGGTACGCCTTGGAGCCGCTGTCCTGCGTCGGGCCGAGGTGGGTCTCCAGCATGCCGGAGAACTGCTTCGGCTCGGTGAACTGGCCCTTCACACCACAGTTGGGGCAGTTGATGTCGGCGAGCCCGTTGGCGGGCATGCGGCCGTGCTTGGCCTCGTACGCCTCTTCCAGGTGGTCCGCGCGGTGACGCTTGTGACAGGAGGTGCACTCGGTCAGCGGGTCGGAGAAGGTCGCGACGTGACCGGAGGCCACCCAGACCTCGGGGGCCAGGATCACGGACGAGTCGATGCCGACGATGTCCTCACGCCCGGTGACCATCGCCTTCCACCACTGGCGCTTGATGTTCTCCTTGAGCTCGACACCGAGCGGGCCGTAATCCCAGGCGGCCTTGGAGCCGCCGTAGATCTCACTGCACGGGAAAACGAAGCCACGGCGCTTGCTCAGGCTGACGATGGTGTCGATCTTGTCGGCGGCCACGGTGCTCTCTTCATTACGAGGACGAACGGCGAATGCCTCAGGTTACCGGCGCCCGCACCCCCCCTTTCAAATCGGATCCCCCTCCCCGGGCCCGCCCACACCTCTCCCACCAGGGTTTTTGACAACCGTTTCCATTTTTGATGAAAATGGATGTCATGAACGTACGACGCCTCATACCCGCCGCCGCCCTCACCGGAGCCGTCGCCCTCGGCGCCACGGCCCTCACCGCCTGCTCCGGAGCCGGTGCCGCCGAATCCGGCGGCAAGGACGGCAAGCTCGGCGTGACGGCGTCGTTCTACCCGATGCAGTTCCTCGCCGAGCAGATCGGCAAGGACCACGTGAAGGTCGACACCCTGACCAAGCCGGGCGTCGAGCCGCACGACCTGGAGATCACCCCCAGGCAGACCGCGCAGCTCGGCGAAGCCGACGTGGTCCTCTACCTCAAGAGCCTCCAGCCCGCCGTCGACAAGGCCGTCGCCCAGTCCGGCGTGAAGAACGTCGTCGACGCCGCCACCCTCACCCCGCTCGAGGCCCACGCCGCGTCCGGCCACGACCACGAGGCAGAGGCGGGGGCGGGGGCGGGGCACGACCACGACCACGGCCACGAGGGCGAGGCCGGCGCGGACCCGCACGTCTGGCTCGACCCCGCCAAGTACGCGGAGATCGCCAAGGGCGTCGGCGCGGCCCTGGAGAAGGCCGACCCCGACCACGCCGCGGACTACCAGAAGAACACCGGCGAGCTCGTCACCAAGCTGACCGCGCTGGACACCGAGTTCAAGGACGGCCTGGCCAACACGGCCACCAAGACCTTCATCACCACCCACGCCGCCTTCGGCTACCTCGCCGAGCGCTACGGCCTGGACCAGGAGGGCATCTCCGGAGTCGACCCCGAGTCCGAGCCCAGCCCGGCCCGGATGAAGGACCTCCAGGCCATCGCGAAGAAGGAGAATGTCTCCACGGTGTTCTTCGAGACGCTGGCCAGCGACAAGACGGCCAAGACGCTCGCCTCGGACACCGGTCTGACCACCGACGTCCTCGACCCGCTCGAGGGAATCACCGACAAGTCCCAGGGCGCTGACTACTTCGAGGTCATGCGGTCCAACCTGAAGAACCTCCAGAAGGCGCTCGGAGCCAAGTAGATGACAGCAGCAGTTGCGGAGGCGCGAGCCATGCAGTCCATGCCCCGACAGGCGGACGACCAGCCCGTCATATCCCTGCGCGGGGCCACGGCCTCGCTCGGCTCGCGCCCCGTGCTGCGCGGGGTCGACCTCACCGTCCGCCACGGTGAGGTCGTCGCCCTGCTCGGCGCCAACGGCTCCGGCAAGTCCACGGCCGTGCGCGCCGTCGTCGGCCAGGTCCCCCTCACCGACGGCTCGCTGTCCCTGTTCGGCACGGACTTCAGGCGCTTCCGCGCCTGGGCGCGCATCGGGTACGTACCGCAGCGCACCACGGCCGCCAGCGGCGTCCCGGCCACCGTCCGCGAGGTCGTCTCCGCCGGCCGGCTGGCCCGCACCCGCTTCGGCGTCCTGCGCAAGGCCGACAAGACCGCCGTCGAGCGCGCCCTCGCCCTCGTCGACATGGAGCAGTTCGCCGACGCCTCGGTCAACGCCCTGTCCGGCGGCCAGCACCAGCGGGTGCTCATAGCCCGGGCCCTCGCCATCGAGCCCGAGCTGCTGATCATGGACGAGCCGATGGCGGGCGTGGACCTCGCCAACCAGGAGGTCCTGGCGAGCGCCCTGCGCGAGCAGAAGGCCCTCGGCACCACCGTCCTCCTGGTCCTGCACGAGCTGGGCCCGCTGGAGCCGCTGATCGACCGCGCCGTCGTGCTGCGCGACGGCTGCGTCGTCCACGACGGGCCGCCCCCGGAGGCCGTGGGCCAGCACGCCCTGCCCGGCCACGACCACGTACACCCCCACGCGGCGCACGACGCCGAGCCCCTGCGGACGGGACTGCTGAGCTGATGGACCTCCTGAACTACGCCTTCATGCAGCGGGCCCTGATCGCGGCCGTCCTCGTCGGCCTGACCGCGCCCGCGATCGGCACGTACCTGGTCCAGCGCCGCCAGGCCGTCATGGGCGACGGCATCGGCCACGTGGCCATGACCGGCGTCGCCCTCGGCTTCCTGCTCAACACCAGCCCGGTGTGGATGGCGACCCTGGTCGCCGTGATCGGCGCGGTCGGCATGGAGCTCATCCGCTCCCGCGGCAAGACCAGCGGCGACATCGCGCTCGCCATGCTCTTCTACGGCGGCCTGGCCGGCGGCGTGATGATCATCAACATGGCCGGCGGCTCCACCGCCAACCTGAGCAGCTACCTCTTCGGCGGCATCGCGACGGTCGCACCGCAGGACGTCACGGCCGCGGTGATCCTCGCCGCGTTCGTCCTCGCCGTCACGATCGGACTGCGCAGGCAGCTGTTCGCCATCAGCCAGGACGAGGAGTTCGCCCGGGTCACCGGCCTGCCGGTGCGTGCCCTGAACCTCCTGATGGCCGTCACGGCCGCCGTCACCGTCACGGTGGCCATGCGCATCGTGGGCCTGCTGCTGGTCAGCGCGATGATGGTGATCCCCGTGGCGGCCGCCCAGCGCGTGACCCGGGGGTTCGTCGCGACGCTGTCGCTGGCCATGGTGATCGGCGTGGTGGTCTCCCTGACGGGCGTGAGCGCCACGTACTACCTCGACGCGCCCTCGGGCGCGACGATCGTGCTGCTCGCCATCGCCGTGTTCGTCGTGATGACGGCCCTGTCGGCGCCGCTGGCCAGGCGCCGGGCGGCATCCGCCCGCGCCGCCGCCGAAGAGGTCTGTACGCGCGACGACGTGAAGGTCTAGCCGGAGCGGCCGCCTGGCACAATGGGCCGCAGGCCGATACGAGGAGGAACCGGTGGCGACTGCGCCTGGCGAGACGAATACCGCGCCAGTACGAGGACGATCCACCCGGCAGCGGGCCGCAGTGGCGGCGGCGCTGGACGAGGTGGACGAGTTCCGCAGTGCCCAGGAACTCCACGACATGCTCAAGCACCGCGGCGATTCCGTGGGCCTGACCACGGTGTACCGCACGCTCCAGTCGCTCGCGGACGCCGGCGAGGTCGACGTCCTGCGCACCAGCGACGGCGAGTCGGTCTACCGGCGCTGCTCCACCGGGGACCACCACCACCACCTGGTGTGCCGCAAGTGCGGCAAGGCCGTGGAGGTCGAGGGCCCGGCCGTGGAGAAGTGGGCCGAGTCCATCGCGGCCGAGCACGGCTACGTGAACGTGGCCCACACGGTGGAGATCTTCGGAACCTGCGCCGACTGCGCGGCCGCCGTCTAGGACGTCCGCAGTCCCGCGCCGCCCGGGCCTGCGCGGTCCCGCGCCGCTCACCGCCTGCGCACCGCCTGCGCACCGCCTGCGCACCGCCGCGCCGGCGAGGAAGCCGGCCGGCTTGCCGGGGCCCCCGTCCTCCTCCGCCAGGGCCGGCAGGGCCCGTGTCAGGGCCGGCAGGCCGATGAGGAGGACCAGCCACCGCCTGCGGCGCCCCGAGGACGCGTGCGCGTCCCGCGTGCGCAGTGCGTGCGCGAGGTCCGCCCCGGCCGCCGTGTAGACGAGCTCGACCGCCTGCCCGCCCTGCCGCGGCGCCTACTCCATGTCCATGTCCATGAGAGCGGAGCCCATCGGCGGGCCGGGCGGGCAGGCGGTCGGCCCGGTCAGCTCGCGGGGGCCTCGGGCTGGTTGGGGACGGCGCCGCCGAAGCGGCGGTCGCGCTGGGCGTACTCCAGGCAGGCCTGCCACAGGTTGCGCCGGTCGAAGTCGGGCCACAGCACGTCCTGGAAGACCATCTCGGCGTACGCGCTCTGCCAGAGCAGGTAGTTGGATGTGCGCTGCTCGCCGCTCGGGCGCAGGAACAGGTCCACGTCGGGCATGTCCGGGTAGTACATGTACTTCGCGAAGGTCTTCTCGTTGACCTTCGACGGATCCAGCCTGCCGGCCGCCACGTCGCGGGCGATGGCCTGCGCCGCGTCCGCGATCTCCGCGCGGCCGCCGTAGTTCACGCAGAAGTACAGGGTCATCGCGTCGTTGTCGACGGTCTGCTCCTGGGCCACCTGGAGCTCCTGGACGACCGACTTCCACATCTTCGGCATGCGGCCGACCCAGCGGATCCGGATGCCCAGCTCGTTCATCTCGTCGCGCCGGCGGCGGATGACGTCGCGGTTGAAGTTCATCAGGAAGCGGACCTCGTCGGGCGAGCGCTTCCAGTTCTCCGTCGAGAAGGCGTACAGCGAGAGGTTCTTGACGCCCATCTCCAGGCAGCCCTTGAGCACGTCGAGCACGACGCCCTCGCCCACCTTGTGGCCCTCGGTGCGCGGCAGGCCGCGCTCCTTGGCCCAGCGGCCGTTGCCGTCCATGACGACCGCGACGTGGTTCGGGACGAGCTCACCGGGGATCTTCGGCGGGCGCTCACCGGACGGGTGCGGCTCGGGAACCTTGTACTCGCGGCGAGAGCGTCCCAGAATCCCGCGTCGTGCCATGTGCCCAGCTCCTATTTCTCGACGTATCGCAGGGAGCGTAGCCCGCGCTCCAGATGCCAGTGCAAATAGGCCGAGACCAGCCCGCTGCCCTCCCGCACGTGACGCCCCTCGCACGCGTCGGCATGGTTCCAGTCGCCCGTCAGCAGGGCACTGAGCAGGGCGAGGGCCTCCGACGAGGGTACGACGCTGCCGGGCACCCGGCAGTCCCCGCATATCACCCCGCCCGCGGCGACGGAGAAGTGCCGGTTGGGGCCGTGGATCCCGCACTTCGCGCAGTCCTCGAAGCTGGGCGCGTAGCCGTTGACGGCGAGGGAGCGCAGCAGGAACGCGTCGAGGATGAGGTTCGGCTCGTGCTCGCCGCGGGAGAGGGTGCGCAGGGCGCCGATGAGCAGCAGGTACTGCTGGACGGCGGGCTCGCCCTCGTTCTCGGTGAAGCGCTCGGCGGTCTCCAGCATCGCGGTGCCGGCGGTGTAGCGGGCGTAGTCGGTGACGATGCCGTTGCCGTACGGGGCGATGATCTCGGTCTGGGTGCAGAGCGGCAGGCTGCGCCCGATCAGCTCGCTGCCGCGGGCGAAGAACTGGACGTCGGCGTGGGAGAACGGTTCCAGCCGGGCGCCGAACTTGGACTTCGTACGCCGGACCCCGCGGGCGACGGCCCGCACCCGGCCGTGGCCGCGGGTCAGCAGCGTGATGATGCGGTCCGCCTCACCCAGCTTCTGGGTGCGCAGCACGATGCCGTCGTCGCGGAACAGACTCATGCGCCCATTGTCACCCGCACCGGTGACAGCGATGACCCCCCGCCCGGACGGGGGTCCGGACGAGGGGTCAACACCCCTTGGGAGGATCAGGAGGCGGGCTTCGCCGCTTCGTCCGCGTCCGGCTCGTCGGAGCCGGCCGTCGCCGCGACCGCGACGCCTACGGCGGCCTCGGCGACCGTCTCCGCGTCGTCGGTGGCCTTCGCCCCGGTCTTCGCCTCCGCGTCCGCCGCCGTTGCGGCCGGCTCGGCTGCGGGCTTGGGCTCGGAGCCCCCGGCGGAACCGGATGCGGAGCCGGACTCGGACTCGGCGTCCGACCCGGAGCCGGACTCGGCCGGAGCGGCCGCCTGGGCGGGCAGTTCGATCACGGGGACGGCCGGTACGTCGTCCTTGGCCAGTCCGTTGAAGATCAGGTTGAGGACGATGGCGGCCGTGGCGCCGAGGGTGACACCGCTGTTGAGGAGCGAGGACAGGTCCGCGTCCATGTGCTTGGTGAAGAAGACCGGGACGGTCGCGGGGAGCAGGGCGAAGGCGAGCGAGACGCCCACGATCAGCGCGTTCTTCTCCTCCTTCAGGTCCACCTTGCCCAGGGTCTGGATACCGGCGAGGGCGACCATGCCGAACATGACGGTCGCGGCGCCGCCGAGGACTCCGTGCGGGACGGCGGCGACGATCGCGGCGGCCTTGGGCAGCAGACCCAGGATGATCATGAACACACCCGCGGCCACGACCACGAACCGGCTCTTGACCTTGGTCATCCGCACCAGGCCGACGTTCTCGGCGAAGGCGACGTACGGGAAGGAGTTGAGGACACCGCCGAGGGCGGTCGCGGCGCCGTCGGCACGCAGGGCGCGGGCCACGGTCTCGCTGTCGACGTCCTTGCCGACGATGTCGCCGACCGCGTACGTGTCACCGGTCGTCTCGACCATGGTGATCAGCATGACGATCAGCATCAGGACGATCGGGAACCACTCGAACTTCGGGACGCCGAAGTGGAAGGGGGTGGTGATGCCGACCCAGTCGGAGTTGCCGACGTTGCCGAACTTCGCGTCCCCGAGGAGGAACGCGACGGCGGTTCCGCCGACCAGGCCGAGCAGGATGGAGATGCTGGAGAGGAACGGCTTGCCGAGCTTCATCAGGACCAGGATGAAGAGCATCGTGCCGCCGGCGTACGCGAAGTTCTTCGGGTCTCCGAAGTCGGGGCTGCCGAGGCCGCCCGCCGCGTCGTTGAGGCCGACCGGGATCAGGACGATGCCCAGCACGGTGATGACGGTGCCGGTGACCACGGGCGGGAACAGTCGCATGACCGTCCGGAACGCCTTGGCGGGGAGCCAGGCGAAGGCGAAGGTCGCGATGCCGGCGGTGATCACCGCGCCGTAGATGACCAGCAGCGCGGCGGTCCCGCCGCCCGCACCGAGGCCGATGGCGATCATCGGGGAGACGGCGGTGAAGGTCACGCCCTGGATCAGCGGCAGGCGCGCGCCGATCCGGCCGATGCCCCACGCCTGGATGATCGAAGCGATACCGCAGGTGAAGAGGTCCGCGTTGATCAGGTAGACCAACTGCTCAGGGCTCAGCTTCAGCGCGTTGCCGACGATGATCGGAACGATCACCGCGCCGGCGTAGAACGCGAGTACGTGCTGGAAGCCGTACAGCGCGAGCTTGGGGAGGGGGAGCACCTCGTCGACCGGGTGGGTGCTCTGCTGTCCGTTTTCGGAAAGCCGGGCGGCGACACGTGCCATCTCTGCCTTGCCCTTCAAGAGGTGAGGTAAGTGAGAGGAGATCTGGTTATCCCTGGCCGGAGTGGGTCGCTAACCCGTTGGTCCGCCAGGGTTGTCAGTGCGTTCACGTGGATCGAAGCCCCGATGTGGTACCGGCGGCCTCTTGTCGTGTGACCGGAATTGAACGCCTGTGAAGGGCCTCACAGATATCGTCGACTGCTACAAACTGTTGACGTCCGAGGCACCCAGATCTGTAGGTTTCTCCAGTGGTGAAGCGGAGGACGCAGGAGTACGCGGGATGCCCGACCGACGCGGCCGCCTCTCCTGCGCGACGGCGAAGCCCACCCGACCCTGCCGGGCTGACCTGCGGAAACGTCCGCCCCTCGGCGTGCGGGCAGGCGAAAGAGAAGGGTCTGCTCCGGTGGTCCAAGGGGTGGACGGTCCGGGCACGGAGCGAACGGCTCCGCGGTTCACCGGCCCCGCGAAAATAATGGAATCGGCCTCACGTGGCCGGATCGTTACGTCCGCACAGCCCGTTTCGGGCCGTTTCGAGGGCGGCGGGACAGCCGCTACGGCGCCCGCACCGCTGACAGCAGCCGGGCCACCTCGTCCGCGTCGATGCGCAGCGCCGCACCGACGGTGGACAGCACCTCGCGCTCGGCCGGGAGGTAGGGGCCGTCGGCGAGGGCGATCCGCGCGCCCTGGAGCAGGATCGACTCACGGCCGGGGCCCGCCAGGTGCGGGGCCAGCGGCTCCAGTGCCTCGTGGAGTTCGATCGACAGCGCGGCACCGCAGCATTCCGGGACGTCGTAGAGCCCGAGCCGCCCCTCGTCGGTGGACAGCGCCTCCACGAGGGACTCCAGCTGCTCCTCGGTGCACTCCTGGAAGCCCGCGCTCCGTACGGCGCCCACGGCGGCCTCCAGCGCACTGCGCGAGCCGGTCCCGCCCGCGGCGAGCACGGCCAGCGCCACGGTGTGCACGGCGTCGCGCAGCATGGCGGTGAAGCGGGTGGTGGTGAGGTGGTCCAGGACCTCGGTGCCGAAGCGCTCCCGGCAGCCCTGGCACTCGACGACCGGTCCGGCGCTGCCGCGCGGCAGCAGCGGCACGCCGAGGACGGTGAAGCGGCGGCGCCCGGTCCGCCTGCGGTAGTTGCGGTCCCCACCGCAGGCGGGGCAGAAGAACTCCCCGTCGCCCACGGTGCTCCAGGTGGTACGGATGCCCCAGACCGTCAGCTTCCGGCCGTCCCCACCCCGAACTGGCAGCACGTCGCACCTCCGTCACCATCCGGCAGCATCGCCGGTTGGCGTGATGTTAGCCACATCGATGAGGATGCGTCAGTCGTGTGACAAGACAACATGTCGCGGGACGGGGACTTGGCCGATCTGCGCCCCCGCCGTCCCCGCCGATTCCCGGGTTTCCCTCCCCTCTGCCGCCTGTCGGACGTACGGGAGACCAGCCCCGAGGACGGGACCACGTCATGGCCGTCGACGGCCGGGGAATGTTCCCGACCTGCACGTACGCGTCGAGGCGATGCCGGTGGACGGCGGCCGCCTCGCCCGCCGAAGGCGGCAACGACGAAGCCCCGCCCTCCGGAGGGAGGGACGGGGCTCACGTACGGGAGGGGTCAGCGGCCCGCGCGGTTGACGGCGGAGATGACCGCCTTCAGCGAGGCGCGGGTGGTGTTGGCGTCGATGCCGATGCCCCACAGCACCCGGCCGTCGATCGCGCACTCGATGTACGAGGCGGCGACGGCGGAGGCGCCCTCGCTCATGGTGTGCTCGGTGTAGTCCAGCAGGCGGGCGTCGACCCCGATGCCGGCCAGCGCGTCGAAGAAGGCCGAGATCGGACCGTTGCCGGTACCGTTCAGGACCGTCTCCGCGCCGTCCACGACCGCCTCGACGGTCAGGGTGTCCGTACCGTCCTTGTCGGTGGCGGTCGAGCCGGAGCGCAGCTGGATGCGGCCCCACGGGTTCTCGGGGTTGGGCAGGTACTCGTCGCAGAAGACGTCCCAGATCGCCTTCGGCGTGACCTCGCCGCCCTCGGCGTCGGTCTTGGCCTGGATGATCTTCGAGAACTCGATCTGCATGCGGCGCGGCAGGTCCAGCTTGTGGTCGTTCTTCAGGACGTAGGCGATGCCGCCCTTGCCGGACTGCGAGTTGACGCGGATGACGGCCTCGTAGGAGCGGCCGACGTCCTTGGGGTCGATCGGCAGGTACGGGACCGCCCACTCGATGTCGTCGACGGTCTTGCCCCGGGCGGCCGCGTCGGCCTCCATGGCGTCGAAGCCCTTCTTGATGGCGTCCTGGTGGGAGCCGGAGAAGGCGGTGTAGACCAGGTCGCCCGCGTAGGGGTGGCGCGGGTGGACCGGCATCTGGTTGCAGTACTCGCTGGTGCGGCGGATCTCGTCGATCTGCGAGAAGTCGATCTGCGGGTCGATGCCCTGGGAGAACAGGTTCATGCCCAGCGTGATCAGGTCGACGTTGCCGGTGCGCTCGCCCTGCCCGAACAGGCAGCCCTCGATGCGGTCGGCGCCGGCCATCAGGGCCAGCTCGGCGGCGGCGACGGCGGTGCCGCGGTCGTTGTGCGGGTGCACGGAGATGCAGATGTGCTCGCGGCGGGTCAGGTTGCGGGCCATCCACTCGAAGCGGTCCGCGTGGGTGGACGGCGTGGAGCGCTCCACGGTGGCGGGCAGGTTCAGGATGATCTCGCGGCCCTCGGCCGGCTGCCAGACGTCGCAGACGGCCTCGCAGACCTCCAGGGCGAAGTCCAGCTCGGTGTCGGTGAAGATCTCCGGGCTGTACTGGTAGCCGAAGGTCGTCTCCGGGCCCAGCAGCTTCTGCGCGTACTCCATGACCAGGCGGGTGCCGTCGACGGCGATCTGCTTGATCTGTTCCTTGGAGCCCCGGAAGACGACCCGGCGGAAGGTGGGCGCGGTCGCGTTGTAGAGGTGCACGGTGGCGCGCTTGGCGCCGACCAGCGACTCGACGGTCCGCTCGATCAGGTCCTCGCGGGCCTGGGTCAGGACGGAGATGGTCACGTCGTCCGGGATCGCGCCCTCTTCGATGATGGAGCGCACGAAGGCGAAGTCGGTCTCGCCGGAGGAGGGGAAGCCGACCTCGATCTCCTTGTAGCCCATGCGCACCAGCAGGTCGAACATCTCGCGCTTGCGGGCGGGGGTCATCGGGTCGATCAGCGACTGGTTGCCGTCGCGCAGGTCGGTGGAGAGCCAGCGGGGAGCCTTGGTGACGCGGGCGTCCGGCCAGGTGCGGTCGGGGATGTCCACCTGCTCGTACTGGCCGTACTTGTGGATGGGCATCCCGGAGGGCTTCTGGGTGTGGGTCGCGTTGGTGATGGGCGTGGGGCGACCGACGAAAGCGTGCTGACTCATGGCGTTGGGCTCCTCGCGTGTCCGCGTGTAGTTCGCTGGGACGGCCGACGACGGTCGTAAAAACCGCAACACCAAACTCCGCGGGGAGGGGGTCGGCCTACGACTACAGACCCTCGCCGCGGCAGCTAAGGAGAAGCAGCCCGAAACGCATGATGGACCGAGCCTAGCCGAGCCGCGCCGTTGCGCGAGGACCTGTTTCAGTATGCAAGACCCGGGGGTCCGATTTGTACCGGATGTGAGTTACGCCTCTTTCATCCATTGGAGGTCGGTTCGATCCGTCAACCCGCCGCCGTCCCTTTCAGACAAGTGAATGAATCATGGTCGCGGCTAGTGACAGCGTCATGACCCACTGCCACATTGCCGGGCATGGATGCCTCCCTCACCCCTCGCCACCCCGTCTTCTGCACCGTGGTTCCCCCGCACCTCCTCGACAGGATCGCCCGCTCCGAGGACGCCCGGCGCGCCCGCACCGCCCTGAGCACCCTGGAGCGCGACTCCCTCCTGCGCACGAGGCGGCGGGTCACCACCGTCCAGGGGATCACCGCCCTGGCGGCCCCGGTCTCCGACGATCCGAACCGCACGGTCTACGACGCGCAGCACCGCACCCGCCTGCCCGGCGCCAAGGTCCGCGCGGAGGGCGACCCGGCGGGCCAGGACGCCACGGTCAACCGCGCGTACGCCGGGCTGGGCGCGACGTTCGAGCTCTTCCTCAAGGGGTTCGGCAGGCACTCGATCGACGACTCCGGGCTGGCCCTGGACGCGACCGTCCACTACGGCGAGGACTACAACAACGCCTTCTGGGACGGCCGGCAGATGGTCTTCGGCGACGGCGACGGCGACCTCTTCCTCGATTTCACGGTCTCCCTCGACGTCATCGGCCACGAGCTGACCCACGGAGTCACCCAGTACACGGCGAACCTCGAGTACTACGGGCAGTCCGGAGCCCTGAACGAGTCGATGTCCGACGTCTTCGGCTCGCTGATCAAGCAGTACTCGCTGGAGCAGACGGCGGAGCAGGCGGACTGGCTGATCGGGGCCGGGCTGCTGGGACCCGAGGTGAGCGGCGTCGCGCTGCGGTCGATGAAGGCGCCGGGCACCGCGTACGACGACGACGAGCTCGGCAAGGACCCGCAGCCGGCGACGATGGACGACTACGTGCAGACCTCCCGCGACAACGGCGGGGTGCACATCAATTCCGGCATCCCCAACCACGCCTTCTACCTGGCGGCGACCGAGCTGGGCGGCAAGGCCTGGGAGCGGGCGGGACAGATCTGGTACGACACCCTGACCGGCGGGGAGCTGGCGGCCGACGCCGACTTCGCGGACTTCGCCCGGCTGTCGGTGGCGGCGGCCGTGAACCGGTACGGGGACGGGGGTGCGGAGCACCAGGCCCTCCAGAAGGCCTGGACGGTGGTGGGCGTCCCGACGGAGGGGTAGACCGTCCCCATGCGCATCGAAGTGATCAGGACGGGCGGTTTCGCGGGCATCGAGCGCCGGGCCGAGGTGGACACCGCGGGCCGGGCGGACGAGGCCGAGTGGCAGGCGCTGGCCCAGCTGGCGCTGCGGCCCGGGCCGCCCGGGCACGCCGGCGGCGGCGCCGTACGGGACGGGTTCTCGTACCGCATCACCGTGGACGGACGGACGGTGTCCTGCCAGGAGCCGAACCTGTCGGACGCTCAGCGGGCCCTCATCTCCCGCATCCTGAAGGAGGGCGCCTGAGCGGGGCGCACAAACGCAGGTGCCCGGGCGGCGCGGCTTTGCTTGGATGTCCGGATGACCGACCACATGATCGATTCGATGCTCTCCGAGCTGGAGCGCTACTACGACACGGTGCCGCGGGTGGGCGGGGCACGGGCCGAGGACTTCGGGCCGCTGACCCTGTTCGTCCAGGAGGGTCCGGGCTGGCAGTACTACGCGCGGCCCGCGCTCGACAGCGCCGGCGCGGGCGTGGCCGACGCGGCCGACGTGGAGCGGGTGCTGGCCCGCCAGCGGGAGCTGAAGGTCCCCGAGTCCTTCGAGTGGGTGGCCGAAACCAGCCCCTCCCTGCGGGCCGCCGTGGAAGCGGCGGGACTGCACGTCCACGCCCATCCGCTGATGGTCCTGGACCCCGCTGCGGTCCGGCCCCCCGCGCATCCGGACGTACGGCTGCTCGGCGCGGACGACCCGCTGCTCACGGCGGCGGTGACGGTCCCGGCGCTGGCCTTCGCGGCTCCCGGGACGGCGGTGGGCGAGGCCGGTCCCGCGGAGCTGGCGGCGGCGACGGCCCGTCCGGAGGCCGAGGAGCACCGGGCGCGGGTGTCCGGGATGCTCGCGTCGGGCCGTACCGCCGTGGCGGCGGCCGTGCGGGACGGCGTGGTGCTGTGCGCGGGCCAGTACAACCCGGTCGGGGACGTGGCCGAGGTGGTGGGCGTCGGCACCCTGCCGTCGGCCCGCCGCCAAGGTCTGGCCCTCGCGGTCACGGCGGCCCTCGTGGCGCAGGCGCTGGAGCGGGGCGCCCGTACGGTCTTCCTCTCCGCGGGGGACGAGGACGTGGCCCGGATCTACGGGCGCATCGGGTTCCGGCGCGTGGCAACGGCGCTGATCGCGGAGCCCGCCGCCTGAGGTCCGGCGGGTGTGCCGTCCCGGGCAAGGATTTGCCGGAACGGCAAGGCCATTTGCCCATGCGGGTGGTACCGGCGCAGCATCGGCCGTATCGGCAGACCCGCACAGGAAGAGGCCCCCATGTCCGACCACCAGCACCGCCACCAGCAGGAACCCGCCGCGGGCGAGGAGTTCTGGGACGCCCGCTACAGCGAGAGCGACCGCATCTGGAGCGGCAAGCCCAACGAGGTCCTGGTCCGCGAAGTCGCGGACCTCACCCCCGGCCGCGCCCTCGACCTGGGCTGCGGGGAGGGAGCCGATGCGGTGTGGCTGGCCCGGCAGGGCTGGCACGTCACCGGGACGGACATCTCCGGGGTGGCCCTGGAACGGGCGGCCCGGCACGCCGAGGAGGCGAAGCTCGCCGACCGCGTCGAGTGGCAGCGGCACGACCTCGCGGAGTCCTTCCCCGCCGGGGAGTTCGACCTGGTCTCCGCGTGCTTCCTGCATTCCTACGGGGACTTCCCCCGCGAGCGGATCCTGCGCACGGCCGCCGCAGCCGTGGCACCCGGCGGGGTCCTGCTGATCGCCGGGCACGCGGGCGGGCCCTCGTGGGACCCGGACAAGCACGCGGAGATCGACTTTCCGACCCCGGAGCAGGTCCTGGCCCAGCTGGAACTGCCCGACGGGGGCTGGGAGGTCCTGCTCGCCGAGGAGCACACGCAGGCCCTGACCGGCCCCGACGGCCGGCCGGGCACCCGCCCGGACAACGCGCTGAAGGTCCGCCGGCTGCGCTAGGAGCGGGCCCCGGCCCGGATCAGAAGCCCAGCTTGCGCAGCTGCTTGGGATCCCGCTGCCAGTCCTTGGCGACCTTCACGTGGAGGTCGAGGAAGACCGGGGTCCCGAGCAGCGCCTCGATGTGCTTGCGCGACTTCATCCCGACCTCCTTCAGGCGGGCGCCCTTGGGGCCGATGATGATGCCCTTCTGGCTCGGCCGCTCGATGTAGACGTTGGCGTGGATGTCGAGCAGCGGCCGGTCCGCGGGGCGGTTCTCGCGCGGGATCATCTCCTCGACGACCACGGCGATGGAGTGCGGGAGCTCGTCCCGGACACCCTCCAGGGCGGCCTCGCGGATCAGCTCGGCGACCATGACCATCTCGGGCTCGTCGGTGAGGTCGCCCTCCGGGTACAGCGGCGGGCTCTGCGGCAGCAGCGGCGCGATCAGGTCGGCCAGCAGCTGGACCTGGCTGTCGCCGAGGGCCGACACGGGGACGATCTCGGCCCACTCGAAACCGAGCTCCGCACCGAGCTGGTGGACGGCGAGGAGCTGCTCGGCGAGCTGCTTGGACTCCACGAGGTCGGTCTTGGTGATGATGGCGATCTTGGGGGTCTTCTTGATCCCCGCGAGCTCCTTGGCGATGAACTTGTCGCCGGGGCCGAGCTTCTGGTCGGCGGGCAGGCAGAAGCCGATGACGTCGACTTCGGCCCAGGTGGTGCGCACGACGTCGTTGAGGCGCTCGCCGAGCAGCGTGCGCGGCTTGTGCAGGCCCGGCGTGTCGACGAGGACGAGCTGGGCGTCGGGGCGGTGCACGATGCCGCGGACGGTGTGGCGGGTGGTCTGCGGCCGGTTGGAGGTGATCGCGACCTTGGTGCCCACGAGTGCGTTGGTGAGGGTCGACTTCCCCGCGTTGGGGCGGCCGACGAAGCAGGCGAAGCCCGCGCGGTGCGGGCTGGTGGACTCGGGGGAACGATCGCTCATACGGGCCATTCTCCCCGATGCGACTCCCAGCGCCGACCAGGCCATGGCGACGAGGGCGCCCGCGGCCGCGAGGAGGGCGGCGAGGAAGGGGTGCGCGGCGTAGGGGGCGCGGCCCTGAGCTGTGGTTCCGCCGTCCGTGGCGCGTACCGTCACCTCGGCCTGTTCCACGGCGGGAGGGTCCTCCCAGCGGGCGTGGAGCCGGACTTCCTGACCGGGCAGCAGCTCGGGGGGCAGTCCGGTGAGGGCGCGGCCGGGCAGGGGCCGGCCGAGGGCTCCGGAGGCGGTGAGGGCGGCGCGGGGGCGCAGGGTGACGTTGCCGGTGTTGTGGAGCGTGTACGCGACCTCCGCGCCGGAGCCCCGCCGGTGCACGAAGACGTCCCGGACGGCGAGGGCGGGGGCGGTGGGACCGGTCACCCGCAGGTACACGCGGGCGGCGACGGCCTGCTGCACGCCGATCCCCTGGGCCGTGGCACCGGGCCTGTCCTCCAGCGCCACGACCGCTCCGGGGTGGTCGCCCGGTTCCGCCCGGTCGGGGACGGTCACCGTGAAGGCGACGCCGACCGACCCGCGGGCCGGTACGGTGACGCGCTCCCGCTCGAGCCTCGTCCACGCGGCGGTGGCCAGCCGCGGCTCCTCGGGGCCGCGGAGGGCGAAGCCGCCGTCCCGGGGGGTGTTGTACGCGTCGGCGGCGTAGAGCCGGAACGTGCGGGGGCGGTCGGTCCGGTTGGTGACGGTCACGGAGTCGGTGACGGACTGGCCGGGCGCAGCGGCGAGGTAGAAGTAGGGCCGCTGCCCGACGGTGTTGGCGGCGGGCAGCACGGACCACTGGCCGTTGTCGGCGGCCTCGGCAGCCCCGGCGGGGCCGAGGAGCACGGCGGCGAGCAGGGCCGTGACGGCCCCGCGCAGCGGCCCTCGCACCGTCATGACAGCGTCAGTGTCAGGACCGCCGCGTACGCACCCGGCGGGGTGTACCGCGGGACCTGCAGGGTGACCGCGGCGTCGATGGTGAAGGTGCCGCCGGCCAGCGGCGCGTCGGCGGTGGAGGCCAGCACCGCGCCCTGGGGGCCGACCGGCCCCGCACTGCCCGGCGTACAGGTGCTCGCGCTCCCCGCCGCGGCGGTGCACGTGGGGGTCCAGGACAGGGAGGCGCCGGGGATGCGGACCCCGCCGGGTCCGGTGAAGTCGGTGACCTTGCCGATCAGGGACCAGCCGGCCGGCCCGCCGCGGGCGTCCGTGACGGTGACGGTCCCGATCCGGCCGGGTGCGGCGCCGCCGTCCCCGTACGGGACGGCGCCCAAGGTGATGTCCTCGCCGGACTGGGTCATGCCGAGGGCGCCCGGGTCGACGGTCGCGGTGAGCTTCTGCGTGCCGGACGGCAGCGGGGACGGGGGCGGGGCCGCAGACGGGGGCGGGGCCGCAGGCGAGGGTGGTGCCGCCGACGAGGGCGGTGCCGGAGACGGGGGCGGTGCCGGAGACGGGGGCGGAGAGGCGTCGATGACCGTGTACGCGGCCGGACCCGAGCCCTGCGCTGCCGACCAGGCCGCGCCCTCGTAGGCCACGACCGCGGTGGTGGCCCGGTCGGTGACGGGCAGTTCCGCCCGGACCACGCCGAGCACGTCCGCGGCGGCGGTCACCGCGTCGCCGGTCTGCGCGGCGCCGGCCCGCCCCGCAATCGTGACGGCCGCGCCGGGGGTGAACCCGGCGGCGGTGGCCTTGACCGTGTCGCCGGGCTTCCCGTGGGCCGCGCCGAGGGAGACGCTGCGGAGGTTGGCCGTGGGCAGCGGGGTCGCGGTGAGCCGCTCGGAGACGGGGGCCGCCGTAGCCGGCGTGCACACGGTGTCGAGGGCCGGCGGGACTCCGGTGTGCAGGGTGTAGGCGCCGGGGGCCAGGGTGGTCTCGCCGGGCGCGGTGACGGTGAAGCTGCCCGTCATGGTGACGGCGGGCAGGGGCGCTCCGGCCGGGACGGGGTCGTTGCGCCGGGCGCCGACGACGGTGACCTCGCCGCTCTGGGCGCCGGAGAGGAGGATCCGCCCCGTCGGAATCAGCGCGTCGGCGGGCAGGTCGCCGCCGGCCGGGTTGACGGCGGGTGTGGCGGCCACCTGATAGGTCACGGTGATGGTGTCCCCGACCTGCGGCGCCGGGTCGTCGACGGTGAGCCGGGCGGTGGTCGGCCCGTCGGCGGGCGGGAGTCCGGCTTCCTGGGGCGGCAGGCAGTGGGTCGGGAACTCCACCTGTCCCGGCGGGGTTTCGCCCTGCGCGGCGGCGGGTGGGCTCAGCGCGCCCCCGGCCGCGGCCGCGAGGACGGCCAGGCCCGCGGCCGCCGACCATCTCCTGCTGCGCGCCCCTGTTCGCACTGCCCGCCCCCTGGGTTCCGTCGCCCCGACAGGGGGCCATTCACGAGCGGGCGGCGGGAGAAGTCAATGCGCGGGCCGGGCATCAACTGATGGCCCATCAGAATGTGGCAGGGACGTCGGGCCGGGCACGGCGCCCGCCTCCCGGAAGGTGCGCCGGTAGGCCGTCGGGCTCACCCCCAGCGCCGCCTGCACGTGCTTGCGCAGCGACTGCGCCGTCCCGAAGCCCGCCTCCCGCGCGACCTGTTCCATCGGCAGCTCCGTCCGCTCCAGCAGCCGCCGGGCCCGCTCCACCCGCTGGCCGAGGATCCACTGGCCCGGGCTGACCCCCGACTCCTCCCGGAACCGGCGGGTGAAGGTCCGCACGGACACGGCCTCCTGCCGCGCCAGGTCGCTCAGGCGCAGCGGTTCGTGCAGCCGGTCCAGCACCCAGGCGCGGGCCGCCGCGGTGCTGGCGAGCTGCGGCTGCGGCACCGGGCGCTCGATGAACTGCGCCTGTCCGCCGTCCCGGTGGGGCGGTACGACGGTCCGCCGCGCCACCTCGTTCGCGACGGCGGCGCCGTGGTCGCGGCGCACGATGTGCAGGCACAGGTCGATCCCGGCGGCGACGCCGGCGGAGGTGAGCACGTCCCCGTCGTCGGTGTAGAGCACGTCCGGGTCGACCCGGACGGCCGGGAACATCCGCTGGAAGTGGTCGGCGGAGGCCCAGTGGGTGGTGGCCCGGCGGCCGTCGAGGTATCCCGCGGCGGCGAGCACGTAGCCGCCGGTGCAGATGGAGACGAGCCGCGTGCCGGGCCGGATGTGCGCGAGCGCCCCGGCGAGCTCCGCGGTCAGCCGGCCGTGCTCGTGGACCGGCCCGAGTTCGTAGGAAGCCGGGACGACCACCGTGTCGGCGGTGGCCAGCAGGTCCGGACCGTGCTCGACGTGGATGGCGAAGTCGGCGTCGGTCGGCACCGGCCCGGGGGCGAGCCCGCAGGTCAGGATCTCGTACAGGGGCCGCCCGGCCGGATCCTTGGCGCGCCCGAAGATCCGGTGCGGGATGCCGAGCTCGAAGGGCAGCAGCCCGGCGAGGGCGAGCACGACGACCCGGTGGGTGACGTGGCCGACGGCGGGGTCGGACTGGGCTTGCGGCTCCATGGCCCGATCGTATCGAAGCATGACAGTCAGGCCACTGTCGTACGGTACGCCGTCGGCCGGAAGCTGTCGGCGTGACCCAGACAGCTCCCGCCTCCACGACCGCCCCGCGCACTCCCCGGCAGCCCGGGCGCGTCCACCGCGCCTGGTTCGTCGCGGCCGTCGCCTTCGTGACGATCATCGGCGCCGCCGCCTTCGCCTCCCTGCCCGGACTGCTCATCGAGCCGCTGCACGAGGAGTTCGACTGGTCGCGCGGCACGATCGGCTTCGCCGTGTCCGTCAACCTGGCGCTGTACGGGCTCACCGCGCCGTTCGCAGCCGCCCTGATGGACCGCTTCGGCATCCGCCGGGTCGTGGCGCTGGCGCTGCTGGTCATCGCCGGCGGCTCGGTCGCAACGGTCTGGATGACCGCCGCCTGGCAGCTGGTGCTGTTCTGGGGCGTCCTGGTGGGCCTGGGCAGCGGCTCGATGGCCCTGGCCTTCGCGGCGACGGTGACCAACCGCTGGTTCACCGCCCGGCGCGGCCTGGTCACCGGGATCCTCACGGCGGCCGGGGCCTCCGGTCAGCTGATCTTCCTGCCGCTGCTGTCCTGGCTGGTGGAGCACCACGGCTGGCGCCCGGCGGCGGTGACGGTCTCCCTGACCGCGCTGGCCGTGGTCCCCTTCGTGTGGCTGCTGCTGCGCGACCACCCCGCGGACGTGGACCTGGCCCCGTACGGGGGGTCGTACGCGCCGAAGCCCGCCCCGGTGCCGGGCGCCGCCCGGCGGGCGGTCGGCGTCCTGTTCAAGGCGGCCCGCACCGGCCCGTTCTGGCTGCTGGCGGGCACCTTCGCGATCTGCGGGGCCTCCACGAACGGCCTGGTGAAGACCCACTTCGTCCCGGCGGCCCACGACCACGGGATGCCGGTGACGGCGGCGGCCGGACTGCTGGCGGTGATCGGCGTCTTCGACGTGGTCGGCACCGTGGCGTCGGGCTGGTTCACCGACCGCTTCGAGGCGCGGCGGCTGCTGGCGGTCTACTACGCCCTGCGCGGGGTCTCGCTGCTCTTCCTGCCGATGCTGCTGGCCCCGTCCGTGCACCCGCCGATGGTCTTCTTCATCGTCTTCTACGGCCTGGACTGGGTCGCGACCGTCCCGCCGACCATCGCCCTGTGCCGCGAGCACTACGGGGAGGACGGCGCGATCGTCTTCGGCTGGGTGCTGGCCTCGCACCAGGTGGGTGCGGCGGCCGTCGCCTTCCTGGGCGGGCTGGCCCGGGACGTCTTCGGTTCGTACGACGTCGTCTGGTACGCCTCGGGCGCGCTCTGCGCGATGGCGGCCCTGATGTCGATGGTGATCCGGCGCCGACCGGCTCCGGCCGCGACGACGGTCGTCCCGGCCGGAGCATAGGGTCCGGGACGTCAGCCCGCGGGGGTGGTGGACTTCAGGGTGCCGTCCGGGCCCGCCAGCAGCACCGGGGTGTCCGGGCCGCCCAGGTCGCGCACGGCCGCGCGGTCGGCGTCGGCCGGGGCGTCGGCGGAGCTGACGACGGCGGCGGCCTCGAGGGACCGGGCCCCGCTCGCCACGGCCATCGCCACGGCCGTCTGCAGCGCGCTGAGCTTGAGGGAGTCGAGCTCCACCGTGCCGGCGACGTAGGTGCGGCCCGTCTCGTCGCGCACCGCCGCCCCCTCCGGCACTCCGTTGCGGGCCCGGGCGCTGCGCGCCAGCGTGATGATCTTGCTGTCCTCGGGGTCGATCCCGGTGGTGTCGGTCATGGCCGAAGCATAGGGAGCGTCCGGGCGGAGGCCTACGACGGCCCCGCCCCCTCGCTCCCGCCTCCGCTCCCCCGGCCGCCCACAGCGCCGGGGCCCGGGTGCGTCACGGCCGGTCGAGCCGCAGCCGCTCCGCCTTCGGCAGACCCGCCACCACCAGGTCGTACGAGTCCTCCACGAGCTCGCGGACCAGCGCGTCCGGCAGGGCGTCCGGCCCGCCCGCGGTCACCGTGTTCCAGTGCCGCTTGTTCATGTGGTAGCCCGGCACGATCGCCTCGTGCTCCGCACGCAGCCGCACCGCCAGCTCCGGCTCGCACTTGAGGTTGACCTTGAGCGGCTCCGCATCCAGCGCCGAGAGCGCGAACACCTTGCCGAGCACCTTGAACACCGAGGTCTCCGGGGTGAAGGGGAACTCCTCCACCGCCGCGTTGAAGCCCAGGCAGAACTCCCGCAGCTGCTCCGGGGTCATTCCCCCTCCTCCCCCGCGGCGTCCGCCGCGGCCACCGGTTCCGCCAGCACCGTCACGATCTTGTTCCGCCGCCCGGCCGGGGACTCGGCCGTCAGCCGCAGCGGACGGCCGTCCGGCAGCTCCACCACCGCCGAGGCGCCCGCGATGGGCACCCGGCCCAGGGCCTTCGCCAGCAGGCCGCCGACCGTCTCCACGTCCTCGTCGTCGAAGGCCTCGACCTTGAACAGCTCGCCGAGGTCGGTGATGTCGAGGCGCGCCGTGACCCGGTAGCGGTCCTCGCCCAGGTCCTCGACCGGCGGGAGCTCCCGGTCGTACTCGTCGGTGATCTCCCCGACGATCTCCTCGAGGATGTCCTCGATCGTGACGATCCCCGCCGTGCCGCCGTACTCGTCGATGACGACGGCCACGTGGTTGCGCACCTGCTGCATCTCGCGCAGCAGATCGCCCGCGTTCTTGGTGTCCGGCACGAAGACCGCCGACCGCATGGCCGTGGAGACCAAGTCGGACTCCGCCTCCCGGCTGACGTGGGTCTTGCGGACCAGGTCCTTCAGGTAGACGATCCCGACGATGTCGTCCTCGTTCTCCCCGGTCACCGGAATGCGCGAGAAACCGGACCGCAGGGCGAGCGTGGTCGCCTGACGGATCGTCTTGTACCGCTCGATGCAGACCAGGTCGGTGCGCGGCACCATCACCTCGCGCACCAGGGTGTCGCCGAGCTCGAAGACCTGGTGCACCATGCGGCGCTCGTCGTCCTCGATCAGCGATTCCTTCTCCGCGAGGTCCACCATCGCGCGCAGCTCGGCCTCGGAGGCGAACGGGCCCTTGCGGAAACCCTTCCCGGGCGTGAGCGCGTTGCCGATGAGGATCAGCAGCTGCGGGATCGGCCCCATCACCCGCGCGAGCGGCACGAGGACGTACGCGGCCGCCGTGGCGGTGTTCAGCGGGTGCTGGCGGCCGATCGTGCGGGGGGACACGCCCACGGCGACGAAGGACACCAGCACCATGACCGCGATGGCCACGAGCAGCGCGGTCCAGGTGTCGCCGAACTCGTCGAGGCAGACGTAGGTGACGAGGACGCCGGCCGCCATCTCGCAGGTGACCCGGACCAGCAGGGCCACGTTGAGGTAGCGGGTGGGGTCGCCGGCCACCTGCACGAGCTTCTCGCTGCCGCGCCGGCCCTCCCGTACGGCCTGTTCGGCGCGGAAGCTGGAGATGCGGGCGATCCCGGACTCGGCGCACGCCGCGAACCAGGCCACGACCACCAGCAGCACGGCGCCGGTGATCAGTTGCGGGGCGTTCACGAGACGGTCGGTGCCGGGGACGGGCCGGTCATGCCGCGCTCGGCACGCCAGCCGTCGACGATGGCCGCCTGGAGGCCGAACATCTCGGCCTTCTCGTCCGGCTCCTCATGGTCGTACCCGAGCAGGTGCAGCACCCCGTGGACGGTCAGGAGCTGGAGCTCCTCGTCCATGGAGTGCTGCGTCGGGGCGTCCTCGCCCTGCTTCTTGGCGACCTCGGGGCAGAGCACGATGTCACCGAGGAGCCCCTGCGGGGGCTCCTCGTCGTCCTTCGCCGGCGGACGCAGCTCGTCCATCGGGAACGACATGACGTCGGTGGGTCCGGGCAGGTCCATCCACTGGATGTGGAGCTGCTCCATCGCGTCCTCGTCGATGACGATGACGGAGAGCTCCGAGAGCGGGTGGATCCGCATCCGGGTGAGCGCGTAGCGGGCGATGTCGAGGATCGCCTGCTCGTCGACCTCGGTTCCGGACTCGTTGTTGACGTCGATCGACATGGTGCGCTGGGGTCTACTTCCGCTGGGGGCCGTTCGCAGCCTGCTGGCTGTCGTCGTACTTCTCGTACGCGTCGACGATACGGCCGACCAGCTTGTGGCGGACGACATCCTCGGACGTGAGCCGCGAGAAGTGGATGTCCGGGACCCCTTCGAGGATCGACTGGACCTGGCGCAGACCGCTCTTGGTGCCGCCCGGCAGGTCGACCTGCGTGATGTCACCGGTGATGACGATCTTCGAATCGAACCCGAGCCGGGTCAGGAACATCTTCATCTGCTCCGGGCTGGTGTTCTGCGCCTCGTCCAGGACGACGAACGCCTCGTTCAGCGTGCGCCCGCGCATGTACGCCAGCGGGGCCACCTCGATGGTTCCGGCGGCCATGAGCCGCGGGATCGAGTCCGGGTCCAGCATGTCGTGCAGCGCGTCGTAGAGCGGCCGCAGGTACGGGTCGATCTTGTCGAAGAGCGTGCCCGGCAGGAAGCCGAGCCGCTCCCCCGCCTCGACGGCGGGCCGGGTCAGGATGATCCGGCTGACCTGCTTGGACTGCAGCGCCTGGACCGCCTTCGCCATGGCCAGGTAGGTCTTGCCGGTACCCGCGGGGCCGATGCCGAACACGATCGTGTTCTTGTCGATCGCGTCGACGTACCGCTTCTGGTTGAGGGTCTTGGGCCGGATGGTGCGGCCCCGGCTGGAGAGGATGTTCTGGGTGAGCACCTCGGCGGGAGTCTCCTCCGGGCCGCCCTCCTGGCCGTTGCCGCTCGCCTTGAGCATGGCGATCGAGCGTTCCACTGCGTCCTCCGTCATCGGCTGCCCGGTGCGGAGCACCAGCATCATCTCGTCGAACAGGCGCTGGATCAGCGCGACTTCCGCCGCCGCCCCGATCGCGCTGACCTGGTTGCCCCGAACATGGATGTCGGCCTTCGGGAAGGCCTTCTCGATCACGCGCAACAGGGCGTCACCGGAACCGAGCACCGTCACCATCGGGTGCGTCGCCGGAACGGTGAAGTGGGCTCGCGCCTGGCCCGGCGCTGGAATGTGGGCTGTCGGTGTCTGAGTCATGGGCCGGCACTGTGGCCTGCGCATACCTCCCGCTGAGGGGCCGCGCCGATCGACGACCTCCGGAATACCAAGCGTACGTCGCCTCCGGGGCATCCCCGAGAGGTTTTCCAGCAGCACCCGAGCGCAGCGGGCCCGCCGCCGGGGCACGCGGTGCCGGATGCGGGCTACGCGGAGTGACGGAAGCCGATCGTCGGGACCGCCCTGCGCCGGGCCGCCGGGGTGGGGCCGTGCGGGATCAGGTCGTCCAGGAACGCGTACCGGCCGCGCAGCTCGGCCGGGGCGGTCCGCCACCAGTGGGCCACTTCCGGCCAGCCGGGGGCGGAGAGGGAGCCCCCGAACTCCTGGACCGACAGGGCCGCCGTCAGCCCCGCGAAGGCGAGGCGGTCCGCGAGCGGCCAGCCCGCCAGGGTGCCCGTGAGGAAGCCCGCCACGTAGACGTCGCCCGCCCCGGTCGGGTCCAGCTCGTCCACCGCGATTCCCGGCACCTGCGCCGTCTCGCCCGTCCGCCCGTCCACGGCGTACGAGCCCTCCGGGCCCATCGTCACCACCGCGATCGGCACCCGCTCGGCCAGCGCCCGGGCCGCCGCGCGCGGACACTCGGTCCGCGTGTACCGCATGGCCTCGCCCGCGTTCGGCAGGAAGGCCTCGCAGTGGTCCAGGTCGGCCAGGGCCCCCAGGTCCCACCGCCCGGTCTCGTCCCAGCCCACGTCCGCGAAGACCCGCGCGCCGCGCCGCGCCGCCTCCCCGATCCACGGCTCGCCCCGGCCGGGCCCCAGGGCGGCCACGGCCGCGCGGGCGCGCGGCGGGCACTGCGGGAAGGCCCCGGGACCCGACGGCGGAGGGGCCTCGTGGCCGTGCGAGATCATCGTGCGCTCGCCCTCGTAGGCCATCGAGACGGTGACGGGGCTGTGCCAGCCGGGGATGGTCCGCGACATGGAGAGGTCGATGCCCTCGCCCTGCTCGAGGGCGTCCCAGCAGTACTCGCCGTAGTGGTCGTCGCCGAAGGCCGCGGCGAGCGAGGTGCGCAGGCCGAGGCGGGCCAGGGCGGTGGCCATGTTGGCCACGCCGCCGGGGCTGGAGCCCATGCCGCGCGCCCAGGACTCCGTACCGCGCACCGGGGCCGAGTCGAGGCCGGTGAAGATGATGTCGAGGAAGACCGTGCCGGTCAGGAAGACGTCGCAGGCCGGTTCCTGGGGGTTGCGCAGCGGACCGAGCGGGTCCACCGCTGCCGCGCGGCTGTCGATGTCGTCCCGACTGGTCACGGTGTACTCCCCGTTGGCTTGAAGGGTCGTTTCTCCCAGAGGGTTCACGGTGGGAGGGTTCTCGGTGGGAGGGTGATCGGTGGAAAGCTGCCAGCCCTGCCCGGCCCGCAGGGAGCCAAACCCAGTGTGTCGCAGATCACTACAGGAATGCTCTTCTGCTGCTATCGGCCCACTTGATGCACAGGGGCCTCCGCTCACTCTGCGTCGGCGCCACGCATCACCGCACGTCCGCCCCTGGCTGCTGTGGTCCTTCGCTCAGAACGCCCTGTGGGGGGACAGCGGCCGGATCGGCGCCCAGCAGGCGGGCCTGTCGGAGGTCACCCTCGGCGTCGTCTTCGCCGCGGCGCGGCGTTCGAGCGCGGGGTCCGGGAGCGGCTCCCCGGGGACTCGTCTTCGCCGCGGCGCGGCGTTCGAGCGCGGGGTCCGGGGGCGGCTCCCCGGGGGACTCGTCTTCGCCGCGGCCCGGCGTCGAGCGCGGGCTCCGGGGGCGGCTCCCCGGGGAGCGGCGCCGCCGGGGCGGCCCGGGCCGCCCCGGGTCCGTCAGCGGCGTTTCGGGAGCGGCACGCGGACCAGGTCCGCGGCCACCGTCAGCTCGCCCTCGAACCCGGCCGCCCGGGCCTGCCGTTCGAACTCCGACGGATCGGTGTAGCGCTGCGAGAAGTGGGTCAGCACCAGGTGCCGTACGCCCGCGTCCCGCGCCACCCGCGCCGCCTGCCCGGCCGTCAGGTGCCCGTGCTCGGTGGCCAGCGCCGCGTCCGCGTCGAGGAAGGTCGACTCGATCACCAGCATGTCGCAGCCCGCGGCCAGCTCGTCGACGCCCTCGCAGAGCCGGGTGTCCATGACGAACGCGAACCGCTGCCCGGGCTTCGGCTCGCTGACCTGCTCCAGCGTGACCGCGCCCAGCCGGCCCTCGCGCTGGATCCGGCCCACGTCGGGCCCCTTGATCCCGTGCCGCGCCAGGAGCTCGGGCATCATGCGGCGCCCGTCCGGCTCGGTGAGCCGGTAGCCGAAGGACTCCACCGGGTGCGAGAGCCGCCGGGCCTCCAGGACGTAGGAGGCCCCGCGCGCCAGCTCGCGCATGCCGTCCCCGGCCACCGGCTCCTCGGTCAGCAGCACCGTCTCGCGGTAGGCCGTGGCGTACCGCAGCCGGTCGAAGAACTGCTGCCCCGAGGCCGGGTAGTGCGCGGTGACGGGGTGCGGGACCCGGTCGAGGTTGATGCGCTGGATCACCCCGGCCAGGCCGAGGCTGTGGTCCCCGTGGAAGTGGGTGACGCAGATCCGGTTGATGTCGTGCGCGGCCACCCCGCCCCGCAGCATCTGGCGCTGGGTGCCCTCCCCCGGGTCGAAGAGGATGCCCTCGCCGTCCCAGCGCAGCAGGTAGCCGTTGTGGTTGCGGTGGCGGGTGGGCACCTGGCTGGCGGTGCCCAACACCACGAACTCGCGTACGGACACGGTTATCCGGGGGGCCACTGGAGGCCGCGGCCACCGAGGACGTGTGCGTGGGTGTGGAAGACCGTCTGGCCGGCGCCGGCGCCGGTGTTGAAGACGATCCGGTAGCCGTGGTCGTCGACCTTCTCGTCCTGGGCGATCTGCCCGGCCTCGACCAGGAGGTCGGCGGCGATGGCGGGCTCGGCCGCGGCCAGTGAGGCCGCGTCGGGGTAGTGCACCTTCGGGATGACGAGAACGTGGGACGGCGCCTGCGGGTTGATGTCCCGGAAGGCAACGGTCGTTTCGGTCTCCCGGACCAACGTCGCCGGGACGTTCCCCGCGACGATCTTGCAGAACAGGCAGTCGGCCTGCGGTTCCCCGGCCATCGCTTCGCCTCCGTGTCGTTGATCGCTCCGGGCATCGTATCCCCGGAGCGCGACGGGAGTTCGGCGGCCGTCTCTTTCGGATCGTGCCGGTCAGGCACTAACGGTAAGACACGGCC
>NZ_JBEZLA010000042.1:0-67709 GCF_040651925.1 Streptomyces sp. NPDC048349
TCGCCGGCCGGCGGGCGGCCGGCGGGGAGCGGGGCCCGCCCCCGCCCTGTCATGCCGCGTGGCCGCGGCGGGACGTCAGACCTGCCCGCGCCACTGGCCGGTGGCCGTGCCGCGCTCCTCGATGAAGTGCTTGAAGCGCTTGAGGTCGCCCTTGACCTGCCGGTCGACGAAGCCGAGCTTGTCGCCGATGTTCTCCGCCATGCCCTCGGGGTCGAAGTCCATCATGAGCGTGACCTGGGTGTGGGAGGGGTCGATGGGCTGGAAGGTGACCAGGCCCGACTGTTCGCTCTCGCCGCCCACGGTCACCCAGGCGACCTTGTGGTCGGGGATCTGCTCGGTGATCTCCGCGTCGAACTCCCGCTCGACACCGCCGATCTTCGTCACCCAGTGCGTGAGCGTGTCCGTGCGTTGTTCGATCCGCTCCACACCGTCCATGAACTGCGGGAACGACTCGAACTGCGTCCACTGGTCGTACGCCGTCCGGACGGGGACGTCGACCTCGATGGACTCCTTGACCTGCGACATGCTGACCTCCTGGTCGTGCGGGGGACCGGTGCGGGTGCGCCCGGCCCGGCAGTGCACGTCATGGGTGCCCGCCGCCGCCTCGCCTGCCCCGCCTGGACGCCCGGCATTCCCCGAAGGGGCCGTCCTGCTGAACCGTCCGGCTGACAGCGCTCGCGCCGGGACGCCTCGCCCGAGGCCGCCCGGCACGTCGGCGTGCGCCTTCCGCTGGTGGCGCCGGCTCCTCCGAACGGATGGCAGGATGGCCGGATGGACCTCCTCCGCAGGAACAACGTCAAGGTCATCGGAGCTCACGGCAGGCCGGTGGTCATGCTGGCGCACGGTTTCGGCTGCGACCAGAACATGTGGCGCCTCGTGGCGCCCGCCCTGGCCGAGGAATTCCGGGTCGTCATGTTCGACTACGTCGGTTCGGGCGGCTCCGACCCGTCCGCCTGGAACGACGAGCGGTACGCCTCGCTGGACGGCTACGCCCGCGACGTGGTCGAGGTCTGCGAGGCGCTGGACCTGCGGGACGTGGCCTTCGTAGGACATTCGGTCAGCGCGATGGTGGGGGTCCTCGCGGCGGCCGCGGCCCCCGAGCGGCTCTCCTCCTTGGTCATGGTCGGCCCTTCGCCGTGCTACATCGACGACGACACCTACCGCGGCGGCTTCAGCGCCGAGGACATCGACGAGTTGCTCGAGTCCCTCGAGTCCAACTACCTCGGCTGGTCCGCCGCCATGGCGCCGGTGATCATGGGCAACCCGGAGCGGCCGGAACTGGGACAGGAGCTGACCAACAGCTTCTGCGCCACCGATCCGGCCAAGGCCCGCGTCTTCGCCCGCACCACGTTCCTCTCCGACAGCCGCAGCGACCTGAAGTCGGTGAACGTGCCGACGCTGGTGCTGGAATGCTCCGAGGACGTGATCGCACCGAGAGAAGTGGGCGCGTACGTCCACGCCGCCATCCCCGGAAGTCGCCTGGTCACCCTCGAAGCGACGGGCCACTGCCCCCAGTTGAGCGCCCCCGAGGCCACGACCTCGGCCATCAAGGCGTTCGTCCGGAACCTGCGGTGATGTGCCGCACCGCCCAGAACCCGGAGCGGCCCGAGGGCGAAAAAGCGGCTACCGACGCCATGTTCTCCACCCTGCTGGAGGACACCGCCGAGGAACTCTACGAGTCGGCGCCGTGCGGCTACCTGTCCACCTTGATGGACGGCACCATCGCCAAGATCAACGAAACGCTCCTGGACTGGCTCGGCCTCACGCGCGAAGCGGTCGTGGGCCGCAAACGCTTCACCGACCTGCTGAGCGTCGGCGGCAGGCTCTACCACGAGACGCATTTCGCGCCGCTGCTGCGCATGCAGGGCAAGATCAGCGAGATCGCGCTGGAGCTCAAGGCGTCCGACGGCAGTCGGCTTCCCGTCCTCGTCTCCTCCACCGTGAAGACGAGCGGTGACGGCGAGCCGATGCTGATCCGCACCACCCTCTTCGACGCCCGGCAGCGCCGCGCCTACGAAACCGAACTGCTCCGCGAGCGCCAGGCGGCGGAAGAGGCACGCCGCCAGGCCGAAGCCGACCGGGAACGGCTGCGGGAGGCACTCGCGGTACTACAGCAGAGCCTGCTGCCCTCCACCCTGCCCGCGGTGCCCGGCATGGAGGCGGCCTCCCACTACCACACGGCCTCCATGGACCGGCTCGGCGGAGACTTCTACGACCTGTTCCGGCTGGACGACAAGCGCTGGGCGTTCTTCCTCGGAGACGTCTGCGGCAAAGGCCCCCAGGCCGCCGCGGTGACCTCGCTGACCCGCTACACCCTGCGTGCCGCGGCCCTCCACGACCCCGACCCCGCAGCGGCGCTGACCACCCTCAACACCGTGCTCCACGAGCGGTTCACAGGCGGGGACCCGCGCTACTGCACCACGATCTTCGGCGTGATGGAACACGACGCCACCACGGGTTCGACTGCCGTGCACCTCGCCTCCGGCGGCCATCCCCCTGCCCTGGTCCTGCGCGCCGAGGGACGGGCCGAGTACCTCCCCACCCCCGGCGGTCTCCTCGTCGGTGTGCTGCCCGATCCCCATTTCACCTCCGCCGAGACCACGCTCGGCCCGGGCGACACCCTCCTCCTCTACACCGACGGCCTCACCGAAGCCCGTATCGGTCCGCAGCGCGAGCTCTACGGGGAAGACGCCCTGCGCGCCTTCGCCGCCGGCCTCACCCGCGGCGGGCCGCGCGAGGTCGTCAGCGCTCTCACCGGGCTGCTGGACAGCTTCGGCGAGGGACTCGACGACGACACCGCCCTGCTCGCCATCGGTGTACCCCGTCCCGTTCCCGTTCCGCGAGAGCCCGAGCTGACATGAGCACCTTGAGGATCACCATCCGCGACGCCGCGACCGGTCCCGTACTGGAACTCGCGGGCGACCTCGACTACGACCAGGCCCCCCGCCTGCGGCAGGCCCTGGACACCCTGAGCCTGCAGCCGGGCCAACGGCTCGTCATGGACCTGTCCCGCATACAGTTCTGCGATTCCAGCGGCATCACGGCCCTCATCGTCGCCCGCAACCTCGCCGTGGCCGCGCGAGCGGACATCGCCCTGGCGGGGGTCCCGGACAACACGGTCCGCATCCTGCGCATCGTCGGCCTCGACCAGGTCTTCCCCCTCCACCCGGACGCCGACACGGCCACGGCGGTCTGACACCCCGGTGGGGGAGGAACGTTTCGGCCCTGCGTTCACGTCCCTACGCTCCCGCCCTCCCTTCCGGCGGCGCCCGGTGCGGGGTTGTGGCGGCCGGCCGGCGCGCGGATAGTGGAGGCGTCCGGGGTCTTCGACGTGCGCGCGGCACGCTGCCCCGGACGAACCTCGATGGGGGCCGTACATGAAGCGCGTCGGATCCTTGATGACCTCGCTGGCCCTGGGCGCCGGGCTGATGATGGCCGGGGCGGGCCCTGCGGCCGCCGACCCGTACGACTGCCGCACGTGGTACAAGTCCAGTACCACCGCGGCCGGTACGTGCACCAACGGCACCGGCGAGTTCCGCGTGTACACGAGGTGCGACAGGCCCTGGGCGCAGGACTACACCGTCTACGACCCCACGTGGCGCAGGGTGGGCGCCACCAGCACCGCCATCTGCCACAGTGGCGGAACGCCGTACGGCGCGGGCCTCCAAGTGCATTGACGCCCGCTGTCTGATCACTCCTGCGGCAACGCCCTCGGCCCGGCGGCCGGTTCGCCGGACGTCCCGAGGCGCCGGGCTGACGCTTCCGCCGTGATCCGCGCCGCGAGCCCGTCGAGCAAGGTATCCAGTGCGGCCAGGAACACCGTCGTGCCGTCCAGCCGGGCCATGTGGGCCACACTGCGCGCGATGGCCGGGAAGGCGGCCGGGTCGGCAGCAGGGTACTCGCGGGTCCAGGCCTGCTCATCACCCGTCCGCGCGGCACCGTCCAGCGTCTCGAACGCCGCGTCCATGCCGGCCCAGGCGAGGCAGAAGTCTCCGTAGACACGGTGCAGGACGGCGGCCAGGGCGGGGGAGCACCCCGCCCGGCCGAAGGCCGCCAGGATGTGCTCCACGATCCGCATCTCGGCAGGGCGCCGCGTGGTGCGGTAGGTGGCCACAACCGCCGCACCGGGATGGCGCAGGGCGGTCTCCCGGGTGCGCAGCGCAAGGTCGCGCAGCGTGTCGCGCCAGCTCTCCGACGGCTCGTACCCCGTCAGGGTTTCCTCCAAGAGGCGGTCGGCCAGCGCCAGGTGGAGTTCGTCCTTGTCCCGGACGTAGCGGTACAAGGCGGAGGGGTCGACGCCCAGCCTGGCCGCGAGCCGCCGCACGCTGAGCGCTGCCGCGCCTTCGTCGTCGGTCAGCGCGAGCGCGGCGTCCACGATGATCCGCAGGTCCAGCTCCACCTTGGGGGGACGGCCCCTGCCTCGTGCTGCCATGGGGCGATCAGACCAGGCCGGACAGGGCTTCCGCAAGCCTGTCATCCGGCGGAAAATCTTTTACCCACACCGTTGACAAATTAGTGCGGCGAGCGGTTGTCTGCGGGGCACCCAGAACCGAGGAGTGCTGCTCATGGACCAGGGAAGACCCGCCACCGGCGCGCCGCCCGCCGCCGCGTTCCGCAAGACCCTCAGCACCCGGCACGGCGTGGTCATCGCGCTGGCCAACATCAGCCCCACCGTCAGCGTGGGCATCGGCCTCGCCTTCCTCGCCGCACTCGCCGGCACCGCGATGCCCGCCGCCTTCCTGCTCGCGGCCCTGCCCATCCTGGCCGTGTCCGGCGGCTACGCCCGCCTCGCCGCCCGCGACCCCAACTGCGGCACGGCGTACGTCTGGGTGCGCCGGGCCCTCGGTCCCTGGACCGGCTACCTCACGGGGTGGACATCGGTCGCCACCAACATCCTGTTCCTGTCGTACGCGGGCCAGCTCACCGGCCAGTTCACCCTCGGCCTGCTCGCCGAGGCCGGCGTCGCGGCCGTCTCCCCGGACGACCCCGTCGCCGTCACCGTCACCGGTCTGGTGTGGAGCGGCCTGATCGTGCTGAGCGCGCTGCGGGGGGTGAAAGGAGCCACCGCCGTTCAGAGCCTGCTGCTCGGCATCTCCGCGGTCGTGGTCACCGCCCTGGTGATCACGGCCTTCGCCCGGGGCACCGCGGCCCCCGTCTCCGCCTCGTGGTTCTCGCCGTTCGCCTTCCCCGACACCCTCACCCTGCTCGCAGCGACCGTGATGGCGGCGTACATGTTCTGGGGCTGGGAGAGCGCCTTCTCCGTGGTCGAGGAGTCGACCTCGGTCCGCTCCTCGGGGCGTGCCGGAATCGTCGCGATCCTGGTCACCACCGGCTTCTTCCTCTTCTCGGCCACCGGATTCCTGCACGCGCTGGGGCCCGAACAGCTCGCGGATCCGCTGTCCGGCGTCACCGAACTGGCCCGCACCTTCTACGGGACCACCGGCGCGGCCGCCGCCCTCGCCGCGATGCTCTTCGCCACCGTCGCCTGCATGCAGTCGAGCGTCATCGCCGGGGCCCGGCTCACGCTCGCCATGGGCCGCGACGGCGTCCTGGGCCCGAGCTGGACCACGCTGCACCCCGCATGGGGCACGCCGGTCACCTCCACCGTGCGCATCGCGGCCCTGGCCGTCGGAGTGTCGCTCGCGGGGCTCGCGGTCGGCTCGCTGTCCGAAGTGGTCGTGGCCGTGGTCAACTCGGTCGGCATCCTGGTCTCGTTGATGTACGGCGTCGGCGGCATCGCCTGCGTCGTCACCTTCCGCCACGAACTGCGCGGCCGGATCCGCGACACGCTCCTCGTGGGCCTGCTGCCGCTGCTCGGAGGCGTCGCCCTGCTGCTGCTCGGCTGCCTCGTGGCCCGGCAACAGTGGACGTCGGTGGACCACTTGGCCTTCGACGCCGAGAACGGGCGCTTCCTCACCGTGCTGCCCCTCGGCGTCGTCGCCCTCGGTGTTCCCGCCGCCGTGTGGACCCGCTACCGGCGCAAGGCCGCCTACTTCACGCAGCCGCCCGCTCCTCTCGCGCCCGCCCCGGCCGCGGTCGCCGCCGGGGGCTGACCACCGACTTCCCCGGGGGCGGGCACGCGCACGCCCGCCCCCACCCTCTCCTCTCCCAGCCCCCACCCCCCACCCCCCACCCCTTCTCACCCCTTCTCACCCCTCCTCACGCCGCCGGCTCTTGCCGGCCACCACGCGACCCGCCCCACACCGACCCCTCACCCACCGGAGCCCGCACATGCACCACGCAGACCTCGTCCTCCTCAACGGCACCGTCTGGACCGCCTCCCCCGTACGCCACCGGGTGTCGGCGCTGGCCGTCACCGGCGGCCGGATCACCGCCCTCGGCACGGACCGGGAGATCCGCGAGCTCATCGGTCCGCGGACCGAGGTGACCGACCTCGGCGGCCGGTTCGTGCAGCCCGGTTTCACCGACGCCCACGTCCATCCGGTGATCGCCGGAATCGGCATGCTCGGCTGCGATCTGAGCCCGGGCCGCACCGCACGCGAGTACCGCGACACCATCGCCGCGTACGCCGCTTCCCACCCCGACGCCCCGTGGATCCAAGGCAGCGGGTGGTCCTTCGACGCCTTCCCGGGCGGCCTGCCGCACCGCGACCAGCTCGACGACATCCTTCCCGACCGGCCTGCCTACTTCCCCGTCCGCGACGGACACTCGGCGTGGGTCAACTCCCGCGCCCTGGCCCGGGCCGGACTCGACCGGAACACCCCCGATCCCGCGGACGGCCGCATCGAACGCGACACCGCGGGCGAACCCACCGGCGTCCTGCACGAGGGCGCCATGAGCCTGGTCGGGACGCTCGCTCCCGCCCCCTCCACGGCCGAGGCCCGCGCCGGTCTCCTCGCCGCCCAGGAACTGCTGCACTCGCTCGGGATCACCGGCTGGCAGGACGCCCTCGTCGGTGCGTACGCGGGCTTCCCCGACCCCCTCGACACCTACCTCGCCTGCGACGCCGACGGCTCGCTGACCGCCCGGGTCCGCGGAGCGCTCTGGTGGGAACGCGACCAGGACCTCGGCCAGATGGACTCGCTCCTCGCCCGCCGCGAAAAGGCAGCCCAAGGCCGGCGCTTCACGGCCGGCAGCGTCAAGATCATGCAGGACGGCGTGGTGGAGAACTTCTCCGCCGCCATGCTCGAGCCCTACCTGGACTCCTGCGGCTGCCCGGGCGACAACGCCGGGATCTCCATGGTCGACCCGGCCCTGCTCCGCGACGCCGTGATCGCCCTGGACGGGCACGGCTTCCAGATCCACTTCCACGCGCTCGGCGACCGGGCGGTCCGCGAGGCGCTGGACTCGCTCGAGGCGGCCGTGGCCGTGCACGGCCACACCGGCCTGCGGCACCACCTGGCCCACCTCCAGGTGGTGCACCCCGACGACATCCCGCGCTTCCGCACCCTGCGCGCCGCCGCGAACATGCAGCCGCTGTGGGCCGCGCACGAACCCGCCATGGACGAGCTCACGCTGCCCTTCCTCGGCGAAGAGCGGGGGCGGCGCCAGTATCCGTTCGGCGCCCTGCACGCGGCCGGCGCGGTGCTCGCGGCGGGCAGCGACTGGTTCGTGTCGAGCCCGGACCCCTGGCACGGCATCCACGTCGCCGTCAACCGGCAGGTGTGGGCCGAGGAACTGGGCGAACCGGACCTGCGCCCCCCGTTCCTGCCCGAGCAGCGGCTCACCCTCACCGACGCCCTCGCCGCGTACACGGCCGGCTCGGCATGGGTGAACCACCAGGACGAGGCCGGCGTGATCGCCGTAGGCCGGCACGCCGACCTCGCGGTCCTGGACCGCGACCCCTTCACCGTGGCCGCCGCCGACCTCCACTCCATCCGCACCAGGGAGACGTACGTAGGGGGCGTACGGGTCTACAGCGCGGGCTAGGGCGGCCGGTCCCCGCGCCCCGTACCCCCGATATCCGCTTGGCGGCGGTCCTGCGGAGCCCTACCGTCCACACCCATGGACATCACCTTTCGGAAGCTGCCGGACGGTCGGCACGAGATCCTGGTCACCGGACGCAAGGGCCCCGACGTCCGGCTGCCCGCCCACCCGGACGGTCCGCGCATCCCGCACGACCTGGCGCACGCCGCGGTCGAGGAGGCGCTGGGCATCCACGACGGATTCTGGGGCGCCGTTGCCGACGGGGCGACCTTCCAGGGCATGGAGCCGATCGAACCCACCCGGCACCGGCGGTCCGGGCTGAAGGTCCTGCGCCGCAAGGGCGAAGCCGTCCTGGCGGCGGAGCTCTCCGTCAACTGGGCCTACCGGGTCTGGTCCGGGCTGCCCGTCACGGGCCGCGCAGTGGGCCGTTCTCCGCTGGACGAGGCGGCGCTGCGTCGTGCCACCGCCGCTCTGGACGCGGTGGCCGACCGCTGGGCGGGCGTGCCGGAGGGCGGGAGCCTGGTCTGGCGTTGGAGTCGCCACTGACCGCGGCCGGTACCCCGGTACCCGGTACCGGGGTACCGGGGCCCGCCGTGCCCGGGCGCCCGGCAGGGGATCAGTCGGCAGTCGGGGCGCCGGCTTGCCCTACGGGCCGGGCGGCTGCCTGTGACGCGGGCCGCTCGGCCGCCCCGACGCCGGGGCGAGGGCGGGGGAAACGACGCTCCTCTCAGGCGCCGGGACCCGTCACGCCTTCCATCCCTCCCGCCGCCGCCTCCGCGTGCGCCGCCACGGCCGTCTCCCACGGAGGCGGCGTCCGCGATTGCGTCCACGCGGCCAGTGCGTCGCCGTCGACACACAGGATGTCGCAGGCGGCTGCGTACTCCGCCGCTGGGGCGGTGAAGGCGCTCGTGGTCACGACGACGGCCACATCGGCCTCGTGGACGGCGAAACACGTGCCGCCGAAACGCTGGAGGTCCTGCGAGCCGACCCGGTTGCCCTCGCCGTAGTGCTTGCACTGGATGACCACGCGCAGGCCCTCCGCCGTCGTGGCGATCACATCGGCTCCCAAGTCGCCCGCCCCGCCCACCACTTCCACCTGGGGACATCCGTCCCGGGCACACAACGCGGCGACGCTGTGCTCGAAGCCGTCGGCGTCCACCGCCGTGTGGTCCAGGGCGTCCGAGCCCACCTCGGGAAGTCCGGCCGCCACCGGCACGGCCACCGCCTCCGCCGCCTCCGGCACGGCCGCCGCCTCCGCCACCGTCGGAGCGGAGGCCGTCGGCGCGCCCACCCCCACCGGCGCGCCCGGTCCGCGCGTGCCCGGCCCACGGGCGGGGGAGCGGCGCCTGACCGGAGCCACGCTCCACCGCGCCAGCACCACCCCGGCCGCGAGGACGATCATCGTGACGATCGGCATCACCGGTATGCCGCCGCCCGTTGGCGCGGCCGTCCTGACGAACACGGCCGACCCGCCCAGGCAGATCCCCACCAGCCCGACCGCCAACACGACGTCACGCCCCACCGACGCCGCGCCTTCGCCCCCCTCACGCCGTCGCCCTCGCGGTACGGTCATGCGGCCCCCTCCTCACCCTTCACGAGCTCCGCCCCCTCGGCGCGGCCCCTCTCGCCATCCGACACGGCCGATCACCACCCGGGCGATGGCGCACCCGGAACGTCTCTCCTCGTGTGATCGGGATCGCCGGATCCAAACGCGTTCGCTGCGCCGGGACTTCTTCCTGGTAAGTGACTCGGCCCGGGGCGCCGAGTCCTGGTTCTGCGGAGCTGGCGCATCATCGGGCCCGTCCTGGCAACAAGATCCTCATGACGCGGGAAAACGGGCCGGCCGTACGCCGGAGGACCTGGCCGTTGCTGCTCCTGCCGGTCCAGGCAGCCCTGATGGTGGGGTGGGGAAGCCTGCTCACCAGATCGGCGGCGGGCCAGGGCCCGTTGCCATGGGAGGACCGGGCCAATCGGTACCTCGCCGAGGAACGCGTCGCACCGCTCACGGCCGTCACACGGGGGCTCTCCGTACTGGCCGACACCGAGAGCGTCATCGGAGTGACCCTGGTCTGCGTCGTGGCGCTGCTCGTGCTGCCGCGCGTCGCGTGGCGGGCGGAGGCCCTGTTCCTCGCCTCGTCGGTCGCCGCGCAGTCGGCGGTGTTCCTGCTGGTGACGACGCTCGTACGACGGCCGCGTCCCGACGCCCCCCGCCTGGACGGCGCACCGCCTACCTCCAGCTTCCCGTCAGGGCACGTCGGCGCCTCCGTCGCCCTGTACGCGGGACTGGCCGTCATCGTGCTGCTCAGGACACGCGGTCGCGGCCGGTGGCGGTACGCCGCCGCCGCGGTTCCCCTCCTCGTCCCGGTGGCCGTCGCACTGTCCCGCCTGTACCGCGGCATGCACCACCCCACCGACGTCGTGGGCGGCCTCTTCAACGGCGCGGCGACCCTGCTGATCGTCGGATCCGTCGTACTGGCCGCCGGGCGCGGCGCGGCCACGCCTGCGACGGCGCGCACCGGCCCATCCGCCCGGCGGCCGCGCACCACCGTGCGGGCCCTGTCGGCACGCTGTTCCGCGCCCGACGCCACCTTCGCGGCGAGACTCCTGCTGACCGCCGCCGTGACGGCCGCGGTAGCCGCGCCCTTCGCCCTCGCCCTCGTCCTGGTGGAGTCCCGGTGGCCGCCGCTGTACCGCCTCGACCGGGCCGCGGCCGAAGGGCTGCACGAGGCCGCCCTCGGCCATCCCGGCTGGGTGCGCGTCCTCCGCGTCCTCTCCGACTTCGTGTGGGACCCCGTGACGATGCGTCTGCTGGTGGCCGTGCTCGTCCTGTGGCTGCTGACCCGCCGTGCCTGGCGGCTCGCGGCCTGGGCGTCCGTGACCGCCGTCGGCGGCGCCCTGACCGGGGTGCTGGTCAAGAGCGTGGTGGAGCGCGCCCGGCCCCATCTGCCCGATCCGGTCGCCCACGCGCCCGGGTTCTCCTTCCCGTCCGGCCACGCGATGACGGGCCTCACCTCGTGCGCCGTCATCCTGCTGGTCCTGCTGCCCTTGGTCCCCCGCGCCCTACGGCCGCCGGCCTGGGCGCTCGCGGTCGTCTCCGTGGTGGGCGTCGGTTACACGCGCGTCGCGCTGGGTGTGCACTGGGTGAGCGACGTGGTGGGCGGATGGCTGCTCGGCCTCGCCGTGGTCACCGCGACGACACTGGTCTTCGAGGCCTGGCGAGCGGACACCGGACAACGCCGGCCGATCGTGACCCAGGAGGGCCTGGAGCCGGAGCTCTCGACCCCAGCCCCCGAACCATCCCTGGACGTATGAGCCGCACCGTCACAACAGGCCCTACACCTGGCCGAGGTCCGAACTCACCCACCGTGACGGGCGCATGTGGATCACGACCTGCTCCCCGTGGTTCTTCCATGCGTGGTCGACGTAACCGTCCACCTTCGCGGCCGGCAGGTACCGCGAGGAGATCCTGACCAGTTGCTCGCGCACCGCCGGTACGGTCGAGACGACCGGGCCCTCGACCGACACGTAGCGGATCGTCGGCGTGAGGCGGTCGACCATCAGGCTGAACCGGCCTGCGGCTCCGATCAGTTCGGCCTTGCGGGAGTCGCGGCCGGTCATGATCCAGATGTCGCCGCCGGGGGAGTAGTGGTACCAGATCGGTACCGCCAGCGGCGCTCGGTCACCGCCCGCGCTCACGGAGAGGGCGGCGATGTGGGGTTCGGCGAGGAACTGCTCACGCTCGGTCCGAGACAGGGCCACGGCACCCTCCTTCGTCAGGACGGACGGCGTACTCCATCAGAACTGCCCGTCGACACCGGTCACCGCCGGAGGCCCCAGGGGCGCGTCCTTCTCCGAGAGTCCCAGCTCCTCGAGGGCGCCGGCCGCGAGGCGGACGGCGTCGTCCTCGGCCGTCGCCCGGTCCGGGGCCTCGACCTCGAGCCGGACGGAGAAGGTACCGTCCTCGTGGACCGTCAGCAGTTCCACGTCCTCGGTCTCGCTCAAGTCGGTGTGGTGCGAGGCAAGGCTCCTCGCCAGCTGGGTCCGTGCCACGTCGTCGACGTCCCTCAGGAACGTGCCGGGCACGGTGATGACGTAGGTGGTCACTGCTGCCTCCTGTCGGGCTGGCTAAGGCTGGGCCTCGTTCTGGGATGCCCCGAAGCCGCGCTTCAAACCCCCTCAAGCTCCACAGATCAGACTTCCGGGTGCCGTCCAGCGGCCCATTCGCCGCGGTGCTCGGGCCGCCGGTCCAGGTCAGCGGCGCACCCGTTCCTCGCTCACGGCAGCCTCATCCGGGCGCGCCCGCGAGGGCCGTATCTGTGTCCAGTCGGACCACCACCACGCGCCCGTGACCACGCCGGCCCACACCAGACCGCGGAGGAAGGCCGACTGCCACGGGTTCTCCTCGACCCATCGCTCCACCCCGGTCAGCACCACCCAGCTGATCGCCAGGACGACGGCCGTACGCACACCTCGATGGTTGAACATGCGCCCCGCCTACCCCACCCGCAACGGTTCAACAGAAGGCCGTGCCCCCTGCCGGGACGAGGAGGAACCGGCAGGCGTTCGTCCCGGCACTGCATAGAGCCGCTCACACCGGCCAGGAGGGTGGGGAAGGAATCGGACGAACACGGATGGAGGACGCACGATGAACTGGCGCGACGAGGCTGCCTGCCGGTGGGAAGACCCCGATCTGTTCTTCCCGGTGGGAACCAGCGGCCCGGCCCTGCTCCAGGTCGAGGAAGCAAAAGCGGTGTGCCACCGCTGCCCGGTCATGGAGAACTGCCTCCAGTGGGCTCTCGAGGGAGGCCAGGACCTCGGCGTGTGCGGCGGCATGAGCGAGGAGGAACGGCGGGGCGCCAAACGGCGGGCGGCCCGGGCCCGTGCACGATCGGCGGGCTGACCTGCGTGCGGCAGACAGCCCGGCGCGCCGACCCGGCTCACCCGCCCGTGAGCGCGGTGCTCAGGCGGCGGGCCTCGGCGACCAGGCGGGACGACCCGCGGCGGGCCGCGACGGCCGCGACGCCGTCCGGAACCGGGCCCACGGCCCCGCATCGCTCCGCGCACTCCGCGGCGACAGCCAGCACCTCGCCGGCGCCCCGCCCCGAGGGCAGGAGGTTCGCCGGCACCTCGGCGAGCACGGCCCACACGGTGGCGTGCGCCCCGGCTGCCGCGGCCGAACGCGCCGCGTCCGCCAGCCGGTTGGGCTTGACCGTGCCCAAGGCCACCATCGCGGCGAGCTCGCGGCCGAGCAACGCGGCATCGAGCTCGCCCCGGGCCGCCAGCACCAGCAGCGCCTCCACCGCCGGGCGCCGGCTCTCCGCGTACCGGCCGCCCAGCCCCGCCGCCACCGCGGCGTGCAGCGCGGGTCCGGCAGGCCCGCCCAGCCGGGCGAGGTGAGGCAGCATCCAGGCCGCACCGTGATCGCCCGCCGTCGCGGCCAGGGTGATGTGGGGCAGCAGCCACGCGGCCTGGACGTTCCGGTCCTCGGGCAGCACCGCTGCCCGTACGGGGTGTCCCTCGTGCCAGTGATAGCACTGCGTGAAGCCCTCGTGCGGACGGCCGAGCCAGTGGAAGGCCTCCGGGAACTCCCTCTCCAGGGCCGGACGCCCACCGCTGACGAAGGCGACTTGCGGCACGGTCGTACCGGCCCGCTCCCAGGCCCGGTGCGCCCGCGGATCGGGCTCGACGACCCGGCGGAGCGCCGCGCCCGGTTCACCGTCCGGGCCGAGCCAGGCGGCGAGCCGCACGCCTTCTGCGGTTCCGAGCCGGACCGCAGCCTCGGCCGCCGCTGCGGCCGCCGTATCGTCACGGCGCACGCGCAGCAGGGCTTGCCCGAAGTCGGCAGGCCCGGGCCGGACGCCCCGTCGCCGGTACTCCACGAGCCGTTCGACCAACTCGGCGGCCTCCAGCATGCCCGTGTCCCAGGTCGGCGTGGCCAGCAGGAACGGCAGGGGTTCCCTGGACATGAGCGCGTACCCGACCTCGCGCACCCGCGCGGCGATCACCAGCTCCAGCCCGCCCTGCGCGCACTCCTCGTGTCCCCGCGGGCGGCGCACGTACGCGGGCTTGAGGCTGTACCCCGGCACCCGCCCCAACAGCGAGGCCACCACGACGTCCACCCCGCCGAGCCGGTGCGCCTCGATCTCCTCCTCCGCATACCGATGCCCGAGCGCAGCGGAGAGCGCCCGCGCGAGCGGGTACCGCTCACGGTGCGCCTGCCGCACCAGCCCGTCGAGCGAGCGCTCGAACTCCGCCACGGTGTGCGCACGGGAGTCGATATGAGCCACCGTCAGCTCGACGGTCTCGGCGAGCGACTCGGGCGCAGCGCCGATCCGCCGCGCGGGCGCCACGGGTGGCAGGGTGTCCTGTGAGGCGGTCCAGATCATGCAGCAACGCTAAAGCCACCCTCTGACAGCCCGTCCGACGCCCCCTGGACCGGCGTTCAGCGACTCCCGGTCTGAAAGTGCGGCAACAGCACGCAGGGGAGGTCACCAGCCGGGAGCTCACCCGCCCATTCGTTCCTGGGCGGCCATGACTTCATCGCCGTGCTCGAATGCCCACGCGCCGAAGGCGTCTATGGGGCCGAGCAATGTCGCTCCCAGAGCGGTGAGTTCGTACTCGACACGGGGCGGCGCTTCGGCATGGGCCTTCCGTGTCACCAGCCCGTTGAACTCCAGCCGCCGCAGCGTCTCGGTCAGGACCTTGGGACTGATGCCGCCGATGCGCTCCCGTAGTTCGCCAGGGCGCCTGGGACCGTCCCGCAGGACCCAGATGAGCACGGCGTTCCAGGTGTTGGACAGGAGGTCGAAGGCGAGGCGGGCGCGGCAGTCGGCGAGGCGGGCGTCGGTCGTCACGTACCAAATGGTGCCTGACGGGCTTCCTATCGTCGTCCAGGAAGCGCGTGGAGCAGATACGAAGAGGGGTGGATCGATGAAGATCGGTGTGCTGGGAACGGGGAACATGGCGGATGCACTGGCCACGCAGTGGGTGCGAGCCGGGCACGAGGTGTTCGTCGGAGGCCGGGACGAACACAAGGCCCAGCGGCTCGCGACGCGTCTCGGGGGCAGTGCGGGGCACGGCAGCCTGCAGGCGGCAGCAGCCTTCGGCGAGGCGGTGCTGGCCGCGCTGCCGTACGCCGCGGGAGCGGACGTCGTCAGGGAGCTCCGGCCGGCGCTGGAGGGGAAAGTCCTGATCGACTGCGCCAATCCGGTCGGGCCCGGCTTCCGGCTGTTGACGGACGAAGGCCCCTCGGCAGCGCGCCGTCTGGCTGCGGCGGTCCCGGGCGTGCGCGTCGTCAAAGCATTCAACCTCTGTCACGAGGGTGTGTGGCGGATGACCCCGCCGATCTTCGACGGTCAGCGCCTGACCGTTCCGATCTGCGGGGACGACGAGGCGGCACTCGCGCTGGCACGCAAGTTGGTCCGGGACATGGGCTGCGAGCCGGTGGCCGGGGGCGGGCTGGACCGCGCCGGACTGCTGGAGGCGACCGCCGCGCTGTTCATCGGCCTGTGGGTGGAGGAGCAGACGGACGTACGGGCGATTGTGCCGCCGCTGGCCTATGCAACAGGTCCACGAGCCGACAGTGCGTGAGGCATCCAGGGCATTTCGTGAGGAGTTCCTAGACGTCGTTTCCTTTGGCGCACTTGCATCCGCCCGAGCCCATCCCGATCCATACATCCGCCGCTGGGCCGCCCTGGTCAGGTACGGACAGCCCTCAGGGCACGCGAAATCCGGAAAACGCGATGACCTTCTGGGTAAGTGGGTGTTCCGGCCCGAGGATTCGCACGTGTTCGTCCAGCGTTTCACGCCATACGGGCATCGCCGAGGCGGAACCTTGTGTGCGGTCTACCAGACGAGCCACTTGGCGTCGGGCGTGGAGGGTGTGGAGGTGGTCAGGACCCAGGACCCTTCTTCTGTCGTCGAGGAGTTTCCGCGCCCGCTCCAGAGCGTCTGCATGCAACTCCATGGCCGCGAGCCATGTGACCGCCCGCCCGCGAGCGTAGAGGGTATCGGCGTGATCGGCGCCCAGTGCGAGGGTGCGTCTGCTCACCAGGGTCTCGGTGAGGTCGAACGCCTCGGCGTATCTGCCGGATTTGCCTGTCCACATCGCTATTCTCGCCTCGACGTCCAGGGTGTTTATGTGGTCGGGCCCGAGCTCCCTTTGGAACCTCTCCAGCAGGGCACGGCATTGATCCGCTGCATCGGCGGGATGTCCCAGCCTTCCGATGGCGTTCGCGATGTTCAGGCGGGTGTCGAGTGTCTCTGGGTGCTCAGCCCCAAGGTGCGCTTCGCGCAGAGGCAACAGTTCGCGCATCAATGAGAGGGCTTCGGCCGGACGCCCTTGTTTCAAGGTGAGGTATGCCAGCTTGGCGTGGGCGTCCAAGGTGTCCCGGTTTTCCCTGCCCAGTGATCTCGTGCGGAATTCCCAGATCGACTGCAGCTCCGTCACTGCCTGATCGATGTGGCCTGTTTTCCCCATGATGACCGCTTTGGCGACGTCCGCTGCCGCCAGTCCGGCCCGTGCTGCCACCGCAAAGGCGCTCGCCGCTCGGTCGTGGCGGGCATCGAGCAGCGCCATCATGCCCATGTCGAGCGCATCGCGCGGGGTGGCGTGCGTCAAGATCAGGTCCCACGACTCGTCCGGAATGACTTCGAGGTTGAGGGTGTCGAGGAAATAGTCGAAAGCCCTGAGCCCGGTACCCGGTTCGCCTACCAACATGCTGGCGCCACTGTGCCCAAATGGCCGCAGAGCCCACGCCAGCGCGGACTCCATTGCTTCTGGCCGCAACTGCGCCCCTCCCCGGTCCCTCAGGTAGATCTCGTGTAGCCGAACGAGAAGGGACACGCCTACTGCTTCGTGCATGCCGGCGCGGCGCACGTCCACCGCGGCCAGCACGAGCGCCGCCCCTCGGGGATGGGAACCTGGAGACCAGGCGTTCCTCCACGCCTCGAGGAGTTCCGGACCGGCGGCCAGGACTTCGGCCACGCCGAACGCCTCCGAAGCGCTCAGTGCACGATTGATGCGCCGGTCGTTCCTGTGGAGTTGCGCCCTGCCCCGCTCGGCCGGCGACCATTGCCGCGGTATCCGGATCTTCTTCGCCTGGCGAACGACATCACGGCCGTCGCGCCATACTTCGTAGTCGGCGCTTTCGATGACCGATTCGGCGTGATCGCCGAATCGGTCGTACTCCGGCGTCCGCATGGTGGCGACGATTGTGGCTCCGCTTTCCAGCATGCTGCTCAGAGAGGACGACGTCAGCCCTCCCGGTCCCAGGAACCGCTCCATGTCATCGAGCCAGATGAGATAGTGCCTCCGTATTTTCAGTGCATCCAGCAGGCTGGAAATCCCGTCCCGGTTCCGAGGGCTCAGCAAGAAATACTCCGGTAGGAGCAGACGTGCGGCCTCGAAAGCGGATCGTGTTTTGCCGGCCGTCGATTCCCCCACCAGGAGGACGAAGCCTCCGTCGCGCACGGCCGCATGCAGGTCCGCGTCGATGTCGCGGGGGATGTACGGAGGCGCACTCCAACGCCTGTCCGGTTGCTCTGCGAGGTCATGTTGGTATGGGTGGATCCCGACCAGAACCGGATCCCGAATGTCCCGGACGCGGGGCAAGGTGCCTCGCGAATGCTTCGACAGGAGAGTGGTCGCCGCGCGCTCCCGCTCATGGCGCCTGTCGCTCAGCTGGGACTCGTTCCGGGCCGCTGCTCCACTGCTCAGGGCGAGGAATGCGGCCCCCACCAGCCCGGCCTGCGCCGCTGGTAACCACCATCCCGCGATGAGCCCGGCCGCGCTGCCCATCAGCGCGAATATCGTGAACTTCACCCACGGGCCGCATCGAAACCAAAGGTTGCGCACGCTCGCAGCCCCCCTGCGCTCCACGACACCGTGGCCGACACCTACCTCCGGCCGGTGATCGTTACACTCCCGACCACGCGGCCGGCCCGGCGACGGAGTTCGGCCCTCCACTCATTCAGTCAAGTGTTCGAATTTCGGTGCCAGTGGATACCGCGGCTGCTGTCACGGGGCTCCGGGAGGCCGTTGCCGCTTCGGCGAGGCAGGCTGTTTCCATGAGGTCACATCCTCGCTCCTCTCGACCAGGAGCGGGCGGTCACAGCGAGGTCTTGTTCACGCTGGGGCAGTGCGCGCCCTTCGCGATCGCGCTGGGCGTACTGGCCATCGAGCTCTCACCCGCGCACGATCTGGTCACCGGTCCCCTCCTCACCACCACACCGGCGCTGGCCGCGCTGACGATGGGGCCGAAGGGCACGCTGTCCGCGGCAGCCCTCGCTGCGGCCGTGAACGTGACCACCGCGACCTACAACCAGTCGTGGGGAACCCTGACCCAGCTGATCATCGGCAACTTCCTGGGACTGATCGTGGTGTCCGTGGCCAGTGTCATCCTGAGCAACGCGGTGCGCACGCGCAGGCAGAGCGAGCTCGACCAGGTCCGCCGGATCGCGGTGGCGGCGCAGGAGGTCGTCCTGCGGCCCGTCCCCGAGATCCTGGGGCCGGTACGGGCGGCGGCCCTGTGCCTCGCGGCCGGGACCGGCGCGCAGATAGGCGGCGATCTGTACGAGGCCATTCAGACGAGGTACGGCGTCCGCCTGATCGTAGGGGACGTCCGGGGCAAAGGGCTGTCCGCCATCCGCGCGGTCGCGGTGGCCTTGGGTGCGTTCCGGGAGTCCGTCCACTACGAGGACGAGGTCGAGGAGGTCATGAACCATTGTGCGGCCGCGCTCCGGCGGGAGTCCGCCGTGCCGGGTGCCTACTCGCAGGAAGAACTTCCCGAAGTCCTCATGGAGGGATTCACCACCGCGCTCATCGCGCAGGTGCCGGAGGAACAGGTGGTGCAGTTGGTCAACCGCGGCCATCCGCCGCCGCTGGTGCTGCACGACGGCCGGGTCCAGGCCCTGATGCCGGCTTCGCCCCTGCCGCCACTCGGTCTCGAAGACCTGGTCAGCGGCCCTCCCGCCCGGCCCGAGAGCTACCCGTTCCTGACCGGTGACCGGCTTCTCCTCTACACGGACGGCGTGATCGAGGCCCGCAACCGCGAGGACGAGTTCCTCCCCCTGCCGGAGATCATGGAGCGGATATCCGCCGACACCTCCCCGCAGGAGTTCCTGGACGAACTGCACCAGGCACTGATCCGACACACCGAGGACTGCCTGACGGACGACGTGGCCATGATCCTCATCGACCGGCTCGCGTGACGCGAACAGTCGGGTCTGCGTCCCGGATGAGCCCGGCCTGCCGGCCGCCGCGCAGTACGAGGTGCGGCGGCGCAGTCGTGTGCGGCGTGGGGCGTTCGGCTGGGGGCGGCCACCAGAGCCGCAGAGTCGCACGGCCATGAGAGCTCAGCCGGCCAGCGCGACGAGCCTTCGGTACTGGAGGTGGTGGGCGCGCCTGGCCGTGAGGTGGACGTGGACGTCGGCGAGGAACTCCTTCAGGGCGGTGTACCCGGCCGTGTAAGCCTCCTCCTGCGTGGCGGCGTCCGGAGGCATCCAGAAGATCAGCAGCTGTTCGTTCCTGCGCATGCCCTCCGGGGTCGCGAAGGAGAGCTCGTGCACGACCAGCCGCGGCTCGTCCGCGGGCAGGGCCTGCACCAGCTCCTCCGGGGTCAGGTTGCCCTCGACTTCCGGGTCCAGGACCCCCGGGACGTCCGCGTAGCGAAGGGTCACGGTGTTGATCTCCCGCTTCTCCCGCAAGTGGTGCAGGGCGGCAAGGGAGCCTTCCGAAAGACCGGTCGGGCTGCTCACAGGGTGTCACCTCGGTGGTGGTCAGGACCTGGGAATCGGGGCGGCGAACGTGGCGGGACCGGGGCCCTGCCGACTACGGAGACTACGGAGACTACGGAGACTACGGAGACGCACGCAGGCGTCGGCGCCCCGCCGGCAGGCGGGACCGGCGGATGCCGGCGGGGCCCGCCACTGGCCAGGTGTGAGGGGCGGCTGTGTGAGGCCGTCGTCGGTGTCGGCGTCCAGGAACGGGGAACAGGCCTGTGCATCCTCGCTCAGGCGTCCGGTCCGGGCCGTGGTACGGGGCCGTGGGCCGTGCGGAGGTCACCCGGGTGGCCGCGACCGGCCCGCCCGGGTGTCATGCGTGCGGCTCTGTTCCGGAGGGCGCGGGGTGCTCGGAGTGCTCGTAGTGCTCAGGGTGCTCGGGGCGGGGGTGCAGTCCGGCGACCCCGGGGGGCTGGTCGGCCAGGGGGGTGGGGGACAGGTCGGTGGGTTCCTCCCCCGCCTCCAGCAGGGTGTCGGCGGCGCCGACGATGAGGGGGTCCGGGCGGCCCACCGCCGCCTCGTCCTTGCGGTCGTAGTCGATGCGCCACAGGAGGCTGCGCATCGCCTCCAGTCGGCCGCGCCGCTTGTCGTTGCTCTTGACCACCGTCCACGGCGCGTGCCCGGTGTCCGTCGCACGGAACATCGTGACCTTCGCCCTGGTGTACGCGTCCCACAGGTCCAACGAGGCCACGTCGGTGGGCGACAGCTTCCACTGCCGCACCGGATCGACCTGACGGATCGCGAAGCGGGTGCGCTGCTCGGCGCGGGAGACCGAGAACCAGAACTTCACCAGCAGGACCCCGTCCTCCACGAGCATCGCCTCGAAGGCCGGACACTGCCGCAAGAACAGCTCGTACTGCTCCTCGGTGCAAAACCCCATGACTTTCTCGACGCCGGCGCGGTTGTACCAGGAACGGTCGAAGAAGACGATCTCACCGGCTGCGGGCATGTGGGCGACGTACCGCTGGAAGTACCACTGCCCCGCCTCCCGCTCCGTCGGCTTGTCCAAGGCGACGATCCGGGCGCCACGGGGGTTGAGCCGCTCGGTGAACCGCTGGATCGTGCCGCCCTTGCCCGCCGCGTCCCTGCCCTCGCAGATCACCACGAGCCGGGCCCTGGTGTCCTTCACCCAGCGCTGCAGCTTCAGCAGTTCGATCTGCAGGATCCGCTTGGCCCGTTCGTACTCCGCCCGCCGGATCTTGCGGTCGTACGGGTAGTTCTCCTGCCACGTACGGATCGGGGCGCCGGACGAGTCCAGCAGCACGGGCTGTTCGGGCCGGCGGTTGTCCACGCTCAGCCCGGTCAGCAGGTTCTCGGCGCGGAGCCGCTGCAACTCCTGATCGTCCACACCACCCGCCTACCCACCTGCACAGCGGGAACGCCCACCCGCTCACGATCACCTGGGGTGACCGATCAGCAGCACGGAGCCTCGGCGGTGGTGTCGGTGGTGTCGGCGGTGGCGGTGCCGGTGGGGACAGCGGCGGCCCGGCCCGGCCCGGACAGCCGGCCGGCCGCCACAGGACGTCGCCCGGGCGGGGCCGCGGAACGGCCCTACGCAGGGGCAGGGGCAGGGGCAGGGGCAGGAGCAGGGGCAGGGGGCGGCCCGTCGCCGACCTCGTCTTCAGGTTCGTGCGGCGGTTCGCTGAGCTGTTCGCGCAGGTAGTTCCATACGACGGCGACGAGCGCGGCCGCCGGAACGGCCAGCAGGGCGCCGACGACGCCGGCCAGGCTGCCGCCCAGCGTGACCGCCAGCAGGACCACGGCCGCGTGGAGACCGAGACTGCGGCTCTGGATCATGGGCTGGAACACGTTGCCTTCGAGCTGCTGGACCGCGACGATGATCGCCAGCACGATCAGCGCATCCGTCAGGCCGTTCGACACCAGTGCGATGAGCACCGCCACCAGACCGGCGAACAGGGCTCCCACGATCGGTACGAACGCGGAGACGAAGGTCAGAACTGCCAGCGGCAGCACCAGCGGTACGCCCACGATCCACAGGCCGAGACCGATGAACACGGCGTCCAGGAGGCCGACGAAGGCCTGGGACCGCACGAACGAGCCCAGGGTCTGCCAGCTGCGCGCGGCCACGACCGGGATGTCGTGGGCGAGCCGGCCGGGGAGCTGTCGGGTGAGCCACGGCAGGAAGCGGGGGCCGTCCTTGAGGAAGAAGAACATCAGGAAGAGCGCCAGCACGGCGGTGACCAGACCGTTGAAGACGGTGCTCACTCCCGTGACGACGGTGGACACCGCGCTGCCGACGCTGTTTTGGAGGCGGGCCATCGCGGCGTCGAATGCGCCGGTGATCTGGTCGTCGCCGATGTTCAGCGGCGGCCCTGCCGCCCACTCGCGCAGCCGTTGGATTCCCTCGGCCACGCCGTCGACCAGTTCGCCCGACTGGGACGCCACGGGTACGGCGATCAGCGCCACGATGCCCGCGGCCACCAGGAGGAACAACACGGTCACCACGGTGGCGGCCAGAGCGGGCCGCCACCCCTTCCGGCGCAGGAAGGCGGCCAGGGGCCAGGTCAGGGTGGTGAGGAACAGGGCGACTATGAGCGGCCAGACGACCGACCACATCCGGCCCACGACCCACAGGGCCACCGCCGCCATGACCAGGACCACCAGCACCTCGGCGGAGACGCGCGCCGACGTACGGAGGGCGGCAGCGGCTCTTGCGGAGCTCAATGTGACAGACATGGGGTCACCCTATTCACACGCGGTTGACCCTGGGGCACCGCGCTGACGGCCGGGTGCCCCAGCCCGAACGCGGGCCCCTCGGACGGGTCAAGACCAGCGCCCGGCCTCGTGCTCGGCCCTCCTCGGGAACTCGCCCAAGTCGAAGGTGGCCAGAGTCGAGTCGAGATGGGTCAGGGTCACGTTTCACCGCCCGAGGTGGGCGCCCGGCCCTCGGCCGTTACCTGCGAAGGGCTTTGAGGCAGCCCTTCGCGAAGTCCTCCACGGACGCGTCGAACGCCTTGAGGCTTTCGGGAGTCGGCAGTGAGCGGGCCTCCGCCGTGACGGTGATGTCGATCATCAGATTGCTGTCCCGCAGGCGCAGCTCGCGAACCTGCCGCCGGTCGTCCGGCTTGTTGTAGCCGAACCGGTAGGCCTCCTTGCCGACGCCCTTGACGTCGGTGAGGTCGCTGTCGGGCGTGTCGGTGCGCGTGTTCTCCCGGGCCTTGGCGAAGACGTCCTTCGCGAAGTCGACGCTCTCGGTGTAAGCGAGGTCCAGTTCGACCTTGACGTTCCCGTACTTGGCCGGGCCGGACTCGACGAGCGGCTGTACGCACTGGACGCCCGGGGCGCCCCCGCCGGTCCTTTTGATCCGGTCCGCGGCCTCCTCCCGCGCGCCCAGCGGGTCGGCGAGCTCGCCGTAGGGAAGCACGTTGCAGATCTCGTCGGTGGCCTTCCACCGATAGCCGCCCTTGCCCTCCTGCGCGACCTCGCGGCCCGCGTCGCCGCCGCAGGCGGTGGCTGCCAGGGCCAGGACCGCGGCGGCCGCCGCGCAGCGGGGAAAGCGGGGACGAGGCATCCGGTTCTCTCCTGTCGGGCGGGGCCGGTTCTCCACCCAACCACCCTGCCATCAAAGGCCGTTGTGCACCGGCAGAAAAGTCGAACGGGAAGTGGAACTGCCGGGTCCGTGGTGGCGTCCTAGTCTGTGTCACAGGTCCCCGTCTCTCGAGAATCGAGGGGACGTCATGATCCACCCGCTTCGTCCGCACCGCCGCAGGATCGTGGCCCTGGCCTCCGGCATCCTGCTCACCGTGGGGCTCGCGCTCGCCGTACCGTCCTCGGCCGCCGGCGCCGCCGCCACCCGCACCGAGACCCAGCTCCCGACCCCGCTCGTCGTCAACGCCCGCTGGGGCGGGCACGCCACCTACGACCGGATCGTCATCGACCTGCAGGGGTACGTCCCCGGGGCCACCGTCACCGCCGTTCCGCGGCTGCTCCAGGACGGGTCCGGCGCGCCCGTGCCGCTGGCCGGGAACTTCTTCCTGGAGATCCGCTTCAATCCGGCCGCCGCACACAACGACGCGTACGAGAGCGTCTACCAGGGGCCCAGGCTCCAGAAGATCTTCCTCAGCAAGCTCAAGGGCCTTGCCATGACCGGCGACTACGAGGGGTACGTGACCTTCGGAGCCGCCTTCGACACCATGCCGTACTACCGGACCTTCACCCTGCACTCGCCGGAGCGGTTCGTCGTGGACATCGCGCACGGGAACCAGTGCTGACCGATCGGGCCCGGGAGGTCGCACGCGTCAGGAGGTCACACGCGTCAGGAGGTCGCACGCGTCCGTCCCGGGCCCGGCGGAGTCCCGCCGATCCCCGCGCAGGGCAGGTTCGCCGTACCGGGCTCCGGGGCTCCGGCGCGGCGATACCGTGGGGGACAACACGCAAGAGACAGCCCAGGAGCCCCGGATGAGCGAACAGCCGGCCACCGCACCCGTGCCCGACCGTCAGCCCCTCGACGAGCACGCCGCGGCGGCCGTCCTCGCGTACGCGGCAGACCAGCGCGCAAAGGTCGACGCCCTCGCCTCGGTACTCGAGGACATCGCCGCCCACGGCTACCCGAGCCCGGAGACCGGCGTGCCGTGGGAGACCGCACGCGACGCCCACCTCGCCGGCCTCGCCGACGAGCAGCCCCGTGTCGCCTGACCACGCCGCGCGCCGCTCGCGCGTCGTCATGGTCGAGCCCGCGCTCACCCAGCTCGCCAAGCTCACCGCGCCCGAGACGCACCGCCTGGACCGCGCGATCGTCGCCGTCAGCGTCAATCCCGAGCTCGGCACCGAGGTCCCCGGCACCCTGCTGCGCGACTACGCGGACGAGATCGACGGGGTCCGGGTGATCTATTACGTGACCGCCCTGGGGACGATCACGATCGTGGCGTACGTCGAAGCGTGAGGGCGCCCGGGCCGAGGCCCGTCCGGCCCTACCGTGGTCCGCACGGTGTGCCCGCCCCGCGGCGGGGCAGGTGCGGGGTACAGGTGCCGGTGGAACGGGGCATGTCCCACCGGGAGCGGCGCAGCTGAGCGCCGACCGCACCGGTGCCAGAGAGGCGGTGGACGATGAGTGGCAGGAACCAGGACCCGCGCTCGGCCCTGCTCCCCGACGCGGGAGCCGCTGTGGACGAACACGGCCGCCCGCCGGGAGCTCCGTCCCGGACCGGACCGGGCGAGGGGCCGCCCGTCGACCCGGACCGCGTGGAGCGGGCCCGCCTGGCGGAGAAACACGGGAAGGCGGGCGAGGAGCCGCCGGTGGACGGGGTGCATCTCCCGCACGCGCCGGGTGGCGACGAGAGTCCGTAACCATCCCGAGCCCCGCCCTCCTCGTGGTCGGGGAGGGTTCGGGGTCTGCTCTTCTCGTGGTGGTTCTGCTTCCGCAACGCTGCTCTCGGGGTGAATCAATATCTGTTCCCGCGGGTTGAGAGTTCAACGGACCCCGCGGGGAGATTTTCTGCCGTACCGCACGGGGTGGAAATGTGTGACGTACGCCGGCCACTCCATCGTGCTACTGTCGATCTCGGTTGCAGTTTTGGTACCCAAAAAACTTCAAGCGCCTCCTGGGCCTCGCGCCAAGGGAAGCGCTTCGTATTTTCCGGTTCATTTTCCGGCGGGGCATCATCGCGGCGACACGGTGTTCGCACAGTGCGAATGCTGCTGTACTGCCCCAAAGGAGATATGACATGGCTACTGGTACCGTGAAGTGGTTCAACGCGGCAAAGGGTTTCGGTTTCATCGAGCAGGACGGTGGCGGCCCCGACGTGTTCGCCCACTTCTCGAACATCGCCGCCCAGGGTTTCCGCGAGTTGAACGAGGGCCAGAAGGTCACCTTCGACATCGCGCAGGGTCAGAAGGGCCCGACGGCCGAGAACATCCTTCCCGCCTGACGCTGACGCGTAATTCGTAGCTGGGGCCCGCATCCCTCGGGGTGCGGGCCCCAGCTGCACATATTCCCGCAGTGGGTTTCCCCCGCGGGAGCAAGACCTTCAGGGATGCTGCCTCCTCGGAGCCGTATCCACCGATGCACCGGACACTTCCGCTCGGCATCGCCCATTCCAGCGCCAGCGCCGACACGGATTTTCCGTGGGCCACCCTCGCTGTCGCATTCCATTCGGTCCGTTCTTGTGATTACCTGCGCTGTTCTTCCGCTGCGGGAATTCCTTGATACGTGCCGTATCAAGGAAGGTTCTGAATGAACCCCACCCGTACGAACAACCGCTCCTCCCGTACCCGCAGTCGCACGGCCGGCGGCCCCGCATTCGGCCCCGCTTTCGGCTCCGGATCCGGTTCGGGCCGTAGCAGCCGCTCCGGTTCGTCCGCCCCGAGCCGTTCGTCCGCCCCGAGCCGTTCGGGCGGTCCGAGCCGCTCGGGCGGCTACAGCCGCCGACCCGCCGCAGTGCAGGGTGAGTTCGCCCTGCCGAAGACGATCACTCCCGCGCTGCCCGCGGTCGAGGCGTTCGCCGACCTCGACATGCCCGCGGAGCTGCTCGCCGCGCTCGGGACCCAGGGGCTGTCGGTGCCGTTCCCGATCCAGGGCGCGACCCTGCCGAACTCCCTCGCCGGCCGTGACGTCCTGGGCCGCGGCCGCACCGGCTCCGGCAAGACGCTGGCCTTCGGCCTCGCGCTGCTGGCCCGCACCGCCGGACAGCGCGCCGAGCCGCGCCAGCCCCTGGCGCTGGTCCTGGTCCCCACCCGCGAACTCGCCCAGCAGGTCACCGACGCCCTCGCCCCCTACGCCCGCGCCGTCAAACTGCGCCTGGCCACCGTCGTCGGCGGGATGCCGATCGGCAGGCAGGCGGCTGCGCTGCGGGGCGGCGCCGAAGTCGTCGTGGCCACCCCCGGACGCCTCAAGGACCTCATCGACCGCCGCGACTGCCGGCTCGACCAGGTTGCCGTCACCGTCCTCGACGAGGCCGACCAGATGGCCGACATGGGCTTCATGCCGCAGGTCACCGCGCTCCTGGACCAGGTACGCCCCGAAGGGCAGCGGATGCTGTTCTCGGCGACCCTGGACCGCAACGTCGACCTCCTGGTCCGCCGCTACCTGACCGACCCCGTCGTCCACTCCGTGGACCCCTCCCAGGGCGCGGTCACCACGATGGAACACCACGTCCTCCACGTCCACGGCGCGGACAAGCAGACGGCCACCATCGAGATCGCCGCCCGCGACGGCCGGGTGATCATGTTCCTCGACACCAAGCACGCCGTGGACCGCCTCACCCAGGACCTCCTCGACAGCGGGGTCCGCGCCGCCGCCCTGCACGGCGGCAAGTCCCAGCCCCAGCGCACCCGCACCCTGGCCCGGTTCAAGACCGGACACGTGACCGTGCTCGTCGCCACGAACGTCGCCGCTCGCGGCATCCACGTCGACAACCTCGACCTCGTCGTGAACGTCGACCCGCCGACCGACCACAAGGACTACCTGCACCGGGGCGGCCGCACCGCCCGCGCCGGGGAGTCCGGCAGCGTCGTCACCCTGGTCACTCCCGGCCAGCGCCGCGACATGACCCGCCTGATGGCCGCAGCCGGCATCGTCCCCCTGACCACCCAGGTCCGCTCCGGCGATGAAGCGCTCCACCGGATCACCGGCGCTCGGACCCCCTCGGGCATCCCCGTCACCATCACCGCCCCGGTGTCCGAGCGGCCCAAGCGCAGCAGCTCCTCCCGTGGTCGGCGCAGTCCCGCTTCGGCGGCCCGGCGCGGCGGCGTGCGCCAGACCGCCTTCGATGCGGCGGCCTGAACACCACTTGATCCGGAACGGGAAACCGACACTGACACCGACCCGTCCCTCCAGGAGGCACGTTGTGACGCTGGTCCAGATGCAGCCCCGCTCGGCGCAAGCCGACCCCGTGCACCGAACGGTGGACGACGCCATGGAGACGGCCGGGCCGCAGGCCCATGACGACATGACGGTCGAGGTGGCCCTGTCCGTCATGGCCAGTGCCCGCGTGGGACATCTCCTCGTCCGCGACGAGGACGGTCTGTGCACCGGACTGGTCACCCGGGCCGGGCTCGCCGCCGTCCGTGACGGGGACGCGTACACGGACCGCGTCCGGCTGCGCGACGTCCTCGGTGACGGCGGGCCGTTCACCTCGCCCCTGACCACGATGGCCGAGGCCGAACACGCGATGCGCTACCGCCGGCTCGACGCCCTGCCCGTCGTCGACGAACAGGGCAGCGCCCTGGGCGTCCTGGCCCTCGCACGCTGAACCGCCTCCGCGGACCGCGGTCGAACCATCCACCTCTTCTCCCTGTGAGGCACCATGCGTTGCGTCATCGCCCGCTTCCCGTTCGACCTGACCAAGAGCGGCGTCCTGGAATCGATGAAGGGCGTCAAGCCCGAGGAGATCGTCGGTGAGTCCGTGATCATCGGCCGCCGCACCTACCCCGTCAAGCAGGTCGGCCAGGTGATCACCCGCCAGGACCGGCGTGACTTCAGCGTCGGCGAAGTGGTCCGGGCCATGACCCAGCTCGGCTTCAGCTGCCGCGGGCTCCCCAGGGCCGCTGCGCCCACGCGCACCCTCAGCCCGCTCCAGCACGCCTCTGCGATGCTCGGCACCCCTGCGGGCGTCTGACCGCGGGAGCAGGACCACAGGACCCCCCGGGGCCGCGTAACCGCGTAACCGCATGACCGCATGACCGAGGAACCGGCGCGAGCCGGCACCCACCACAGCCAAGAGGGCCCGACCGGCGCGCGCCGATCGGGCCCTCTTGCGATGCCGGGTCGGCCGAGCAGGGATATCCCTCCTGGGTGCGCGCAAAAATCTATGGCGGCCAGAGTAGACATTGGACGTCGGTCTGGTTATGGTTTCTCTCGTAGCCGAGAGAAACCAAAGGGCCCGGCAGAGACGAACTGCCGGGCAGCAGTACACGCAGTTCGCAGGACGGTGCGGTGGTGGAGTTCCGAAGCCATGGTGGTTGCAGGACGGCGACGGGGCTGACGACCGGACCGGGTGGCCCGCAGTGATCAGGGGCCGCCGTGAGCAGTACCGCAGTGGCAGTACCCAGCAGTGAAGTAGTGAGCAGTACAACGGTGAAGGCGTCGGCTGCGGACGCGCGCACCGGGAAGTAGCAGTACAGCACCACCAGCAGTACCAAGCAGTAGGCAGTTCCCCGTTTGGAAAGCAGTTGATCACCGAGGGAAGAACGGAGGAGCCGAGCGCCATCAGGATCGCCCGGGCGGAAGTCCGAGCCCGGGTACCGCAGGACATCGATAGTGAGGTGGTCTCCGGTCAAGCAACCGCGATCCCCGCGCCCCCGACGGCAACTCGGTCGGGTCCGCGGAAACACAAGGCCGGCGCAGTACCAGAGCTGGCAGATGGTGTAGTAGTTCCTTCGGGGCCCTGGTGCCATACGGCGCCAGGGCCCCTCCACGCGTGCCATGAGAGAGGTGCAAATGACCGCAGGCGACTCGTACGACCGTCTCGACGACGACGACTACCCCGCCTACACCATGGGCCGGGCCGCCGAGATGCTCGGCACGACCCAGGGCTTTCTCCGTGCCATCGGCGAAGCCCGCCTCATCACCCCGCTCCGCTCCGCCGGCGGGCACCGCCGGTACTCCCGCTACCAGCTGCGGATCGCGGCCCGCGCCCGGGAACTCGTCGACCAGGGCACCCCCATCGAGGCCGCCTGCCGCATCATCATCCTCGAGGACCAGCTCGAAGAGGCCCAGCGCATCAACGCCGAATACCGTCGGGCCGCCGAATCATCCGACCCGTCGGCCTCGGCCTGAGGCGGGGGAGAAGGGGCCGCGCACGCGTCATGACGTGACACGGCCGCCTCGGCCGGGGTCCTCGAGGAACCGTCGTTGGTCCTCCAGGAACCCGTGCGCGAAGAGGGAGCGGGGGGAGAAGAGCGCGGTGAGCGTGATCCTCAGGTCCGACTGCTCGACGGACTGCCGGACCAGCGAATGGCTCGCGTCCGGGTAGGACTCGATCGTCAGCGCGCCGCCCGGGCCCAGCACCTCGCGGTAGACCCGCTCCGTGTCGGCGGTGTCCACGTTCATGTCATGACCTGCGAGGGTCAGCAACACCGGTACCCCGCGCAGGGCGCGGAGGTCCTGGGTGGCGTCCGCGGTGTGGTTCTTGGAGACGAAGCCCCAGCGATCGGCGGTCATGCCGTGCGCCTCGCCTCCCATCGCCGCGACGTACTCCTCGTACGTCGCACGGCGTTCCAGCAGCCGGCGGGTGGCGTCGCTCCTGGCGATCGCGGCCTCGGTGCGGGCGGCCGACGCGCCGTCGGCGCGCAGCTCCGCGAGGAGGTTGTAGCGGCCCTGCCGGAGCCAGTTGATCGCGGGCGAGACGGCGATGGCGAAGTTCACGGGCGTCTTGGCGGCGATCTTCGGCAGGACCCAGCCCGCCTGGCTCGCGCCCCACAGGCCGATCCGGTTGCCGTCGATGTCCGCTCGGGCGCGGGCCCAGGCGATGGCGGCGACGGCCTCGTCGGCCCGGTCGTCCATGGACTGGTCGAGCCAATTGCCCGGTGCGCCCGCGACACCGGGCTTGTCCCAGGACAGGGACGCGTATCCCGCCTTGGCGTTCGCCTCCCACAGGGGCTTGTAACCGTCGTCGTGAGTGGCGTCGACGGGGCCGTCGCCGTGGACGTACACGACCAGGCCGTGCTGCCGGCGACCGTCCTTGGGGGTGGCCAGGACCCCGCTGAGGGTGTGCCCGCCGCTGCGGATCGAGACGCGCTGCTCGTGGATGTCGTAGGAGTGCTGCCACAGCACCACACCGACGAGACCGGCCGCCGTCAACAGGACCGTGACGAGCGACCACACGGCGACGCGGAGCCCGCGCCGACGGGGTGGGACCTTCGGGCACATGGAATCTGACCGCCTCTGCTTCGGGTGCGTGCCAAAAACTATCACTCACTCCACGATCGTTGTCGAGGTGATAGTTTTGGTCCAAAGGGAGAGAACGGCGAGCGAGGGGGATACGACATGGGACGGGACGCGACGAGCGCCGGGACGGGGCCGGTGACGGTCCGGCGGGGTATCCCCGCGGGAACCGAGCGGCGGGCAGCCGAGCTGTACTGGGACGCCTTCGGCCGCAAACTCGGCCCCGCTCTGAACCCGCCTGACAAGGCGGTGGCCTTCCTCGCCGCCCACCTCAACGCCGACCGCGCGGTGTGCGCGATCCTCGACGGGCAGCTCGTCGGCCTCGCCGGCTACCAGCTCGACGGGCGGGCCCTCACCGGAGGCTCGGCCTCCGCGGTGCTGCGCACGTACGGACACCTGCGAGGACTGCACCGACTCCTGCTCCTCGCCCTGTTCGAACGGCACCCGGCCCCCGGCCAGCTCGTCATGGACGGCATCGCCGTGGACCCCGCCCTGCGCGGCCGCGGCGTCGGAAGCCTGCTCATCGAGGAGATGGCCGCCCTGGCGCAGGAGCAGGACTGCCGGGAGATCAGACTGGACGTGATCGACACCAACCCGCGCGCCCGGGCCCTGTACGAGCGGCGCGGCTTCACGGCCGTACGGACGGAGCCCACGCCCTACCTGCGCGGGCTGCTCGGATTCGGCGCGGTGACCACCATGCGCCGCCCCGTCGAGACGAACGGCCCGAGAGGACTGCGCACACCATGACCGACGACCACATCGAGATCCCCACCCGCATGCTCGTCCACGCTCTGATCCGCGAGGACGGCACCGTCGACGCGGACGAGCTGTACACCGTCGCCACCACCCTCGGCATGAGCGACCAGCAGGTGCGGCTGTGCATCAAACGCCTGGTCGCCGAGGGGCGGTTCACCCACGAGGGCCGGGGCCGCAAGGCGCAGCTGCACGCGACCGTGGACACGACGCGCGCCCTGGCCCCCAACGCGGACTTCCTGCGGCACGCGTTCCGGCAGGACGCCGGGCTCGCGCCCTGGGACGGGGCGTGGCACCTGGCCGCCTTCGCGGTGCCCGAAGCAGCGCGCACGGCACGGGACTCGCTGCGCGACACGCTCCTGCACCTCGGTGGCGCCCCGCTCCAGGGAGGACTGTACGTCTGCGCCAACGCCTGGGAACCGTACGTCGAGGACGCGGCCCGTCGCCTCGGCGCCCACGACGCGCTCACCCTCCTCACGACCACGGACCTGCGCAGGGGCGGCACGCAGGAGCCCGCGGAACTCGCCGGCCTCCTGTGGCCCTTGCAGGAGATCGCCGACCGCTACCACCGCCTCCACCGCCTCGCCCAACCCCGTCTGGTGCGCCTCACCGGACCGGCCGAGCTCTCCCCTTCCGCGCTGCTCACCATCGCGGTCGAACTGGCCGCCGAACTCACGCGCGCCATGGAGCCGGACCCCCTGCTGCCGCCCCAGCTCCTGCCCCGGCCCTGGCCCGGCACCCGGGCCCGGGAGCTCGTCGCCCGTTGCTGGGCAGCGCTGCACGAACGCCAACACGACGAGTCCCGCCCGGTCCTCTTCCGCCTCTACGCCGACATCACCCGCGAAGCCGCGGCCCGGGCCACGGGCTGACGCCGGTACCGCGAGCGCCGGCCTCGGCTGACGCACGGCGTCGGAAGTCTTACAAGCTCTGGAGTTCCTCAAGTGGGGTTGGTTCGGCGGCCGGGCGGGGGATCCCCCTGACACGGACCGGACGGGACCGGTACGGGGAACGGGGGTAGGGGACATGGAGTTCCTGATGATCGTGGGGTTCATCGTCATCGTGCTGATCGTCGCGATGCTGGGGGGAAGCGGTGGGTCCTCGTCGCGCAAGCGGGGGCGCAAGAGCTCGTGGGGCGACGGGGGAGGGGGCGGCTGCGGGGGCGGCTCGTCCTGTGGGGGCGGCGGAGGCTGCGGGGGCGGCGGTGGAGGCGACTGACGTCCGATGCGGGGAGCCCCGGTACCGGGCAAGGCCCAGGCCTCGCCGGTCCCGGGGCCGCTTCCGCTCCCTGTACGGGGCCCAGGGCCTGTCCGGCGGAACGTGCCGGACGGGCCCTGGGCCGTGAGGGCTCAGCGTTTGAACGTGAAGGTGAAATCGGCGGAGAGTTTGCCGCTGAGGCGGACCGCCGACACGAGGTTCCCTGCGGTGATCAGCCTCTCGACCTCGGCTCGCGAGAGGTCGAACCCTTCAGCGATCAGTCGCACCGGCCGGACAGGGATCCGCGCCGCAAAGCGGACCGAGACTTCGATCGCCTCCCCCTCCTGCGGCCGATCCGATCCGCCGGCGGCGTCGAGGCGCCAGGCGTCGTCCCAGTCGAGGGCGATGCGATGACGACGCTGCACGACCGGATCCCGGAGCAGCTCGGCCGTCAGGCCGAGGTCGTTGGCGTGCAGCCGGTCCAGGAGCTCGGGACGGATGGAGCGCACGTTCGTCCGTTCCAGGACGGTGAGCTTGATGGTCTCCCCGCACCCGGTACACAGCGCGAGGAGCCAGACGTCGAGGAGCTTGTGGTGTGCGTTGACACGGAATTTTCCGCTCGCCCGGAAGCGCTCGCAGGCGCATGTGTGGCAACGGCGCAGGACAAGGGGCAGGCGGGTGGGTACGACCACCCAGGTTTTGAGCACAGGTGTACACCGGTTCCAGTGAGAAATCCGCAGCGAAAAGCAGCGCGGCGCACAGGGCGCGACGCGCGACGAAATCAGCGCTCGGGGGGTCTCACTTGGTGTACAACGGCACGTCCTCGACAGGGGGACAGGGGCGGGAGCACGGTAACGGCACACGCCCGTGCGGCTCCACTGGTTTTCGGGAGGGCGGCCCCGCCCCCGCCGCGGCGCCGCGTTGCGCAGCCCGGCCGCGGGCGGCAGTCGTCAGGACACCGGTCGCGTTCCGTTCCGCAGCCGCTCGGCGAACGCCCGTGCGGCGGCCAGGTCCCCTGCGTGGGGCCGCTGCTTGTTGATACCGCCGATGAGCTTGAAGGGCGCCCAGGTGTCGAACGCCCGGCACGAGAAGGTCCCGTCCACTTCCCGGCCCTTGCCGTGGAGGAGCCGGACGAGGGGGCGGGTGAAGGGCGCCGGCGGTACCTCGGGGAGCCCGCTGGTGGCGAACACGAACGTGCGGCCCGGGCCGGGGGGAAGCGTGCGGGCGAAGTCGGTCAGGCGGGGGTGGAGCCTGGAGTGGAAGACGCCCGCCCCGAATCCCACCAGGTCGGCGCCCGCGAGCTCCGCCGGGTCTGCCTCCTCGGGGGAGACGACCTTGGCGTCCAGTACCTGGGCCATGGTGTCGGCGACACGACGCGTATTGCCGTGCGACACCGAGACGCACACGATGACGGTCCTCATCCTGACGATCCCTTCTGTCGGTTCCGTAGGGAGGACAGCGCAGCGGCGCCGGATGTGACACCCGCACGAGTGTGACGGCGGCCACGCCCTGCCGGGACGGAGGGAGGCGCACGTCCGCCCCCGCCCGGGGAGGGGCGGGGGCGGACGCAGGGGAGGGGTGGGCGGTCAGAACGCGAAGACGGCGTTGCCGTTGAAGGTCGCGGCCATGGTGCACGTGTTGGAGAAGGTGTGCTTCCAGGAGATGCGGTTGCCCTGCCAGACGCCGTCTGCCGTGACGGTGACGGGGTCGTAGTGCATCGGGCAGGCACGGTTCGAGTCAGGGGCGTCCAGGAGCGTGTCGAGGGTGCCGGCGGTGGCGGCGAGGGCCGTACACGCGGCCTTGGGGTCGGGGTGCGTTCCCTGGGCGGTCGGCGCGCAGCTGAGGGTGGACGCCCGTACGACGGTGGCTGCGTCCTCGCCCTGGGCGACGGTCAGGACCACGGCGGAGGGGGCGTACAGGCTGGCGGGCTGTGCCTCTGCGAGGCCGACGGTACCGGCCAGTGCCAGGAGGGCGGCGGAGGAGACAACAGCGATGCGGTGACGCACGACGAATCAACCTTTCAAATCGAAGGTGAAACGCAGCAGTTGGCTGCGTTCTATCGACTGGACACCATCGAGTTTGTCGGGTGTGAAGGGTGCCCGCACATCGATCACCGATTTACAGACATCTCGTTCGAATCTTGGCGACCGAACGGTCATTCGGCCAGCTCAAGCGGGGCGCGGGGCCGGTGCGAGCGGGCGCAGAGGGGCGGATGTGTGCGCCGGGGCGGCCGCAGGGGCGCCGCTGACCTGCTGTCGGCCGCGCGCGGTTCATCGAACGGCCATCCAGGCTGACCGGATAGTGCCGGTTCCTCCTGAGGGGGCGGGGCCCAAGTCGGCCTTCCGGATGGGGCTCTGGCGGGCCGCGGCGGGAGGTTCGCCGTTCATGTGAGACCGCATGGAGTGGGTCACAGCTCTTTCAGGCAGTCTTCGAATTCCGGGAGGGTGACCAGGCCGTCGCCGTCGACGTCCGCCGTGCGGAACAGGTGCAGGAGCGCTTCGTCGCCGAGGTGCCGCCCGGTGAGCCGGGCCATCGCATCGCTGAACTCGTGTACGTCGAGCATCCAGTCGTCGTCCGTGTCGAAGGCCCCGAACACCGCTCGGACCTCCGGCCGCCCCTCGGTGTCAGTCATGCGGTCGCCCCCTGTCGCCACTCAGCGCCGTAGGTAAGGCGACTGCCCGCCGCCCACGGGGGCAAACGGCGTGCGCACCGTGCCCCCGCGGAGCTGCCGCCCCTGCGGAATGCCTGCCGCGAGCTCCGTGTTCCCCGGGTATAGTTGAATTATGAACAACCCAGGGAAGGGGAGCCATGCAGTTCGGGATCTTCACCGTCGGTGACGTCACCGCCGATCCGACGACCGGACGCGCGCCCGGCGAGCACGAGCGCATCAAGGCGATGCTCGCCATCGCGCAGAAGGCCGAGGAGGTCGGTCTCGACGTCTTCGCCACCGGCGAGCACCACAACCCGCCGTTCGTCCCCTCCTCGCCGACCACGATGCTCGGCTACATCGCCGCGCGCACCGAGAAGCTGATCCTGTCCACGTCGACCACGCTGATCACCACGAACGACCCGGTGAAGATCGCCGAGGACTTCGCGATGCTCCAGCACGTCGCCGACGGCCGCGTCGACGTGATGATGGGCCGCGGCAACACCGGCCCGGTCTACCCCTGGTTCGGCAAGGACATCCGCGACGGCATCGACCTCGCCATCGAGAACTACGCGCTGCTGCGCCGCCTGTGGGACGAGGACGTCGTCACCTGGAAGGGCAAGTTCCGCACACCGCTGCAGTCCTTCACCTCGACCCCGCGCCCGCTGGACGGTGTCGCGCCCTTCGTGTGGCACGGTTCCATCCGATCGCCGGAGATCGCCGAGCAGGCCGCGTACTACGGCGACGGCTTCTTCCACAACAACATCTTCTGGCCGGCCTCCCACACCAAGCAGATGGTGAGCCTGTACCGGCAGCGCTACGCCCACTACGGGCACGGCACCCCCGAGCAGGCCATCGTCGGCCTCGGCGGCCAGGTGTTCATGCGCAGGAACTCGCAGGATGCGGTTCGTGAGTTCCGCCCGTACTTCGACAACGCGCCGGTCTACGGCCACGGCCCGTCCTTGGAGGACTTCACCTCCCAGACCCCGTTGACCGTCGGCTCGCCGCAGCAGGTCATCGAGCGGACCCTGTCCTTCCGGGATTACGCCGGCGACTACCAGCGGCAGCTGTTCCTGATGGACCACGCGGGCCTGCCGTTGAAGACCGTCCTGGAACAGCTCGACCTGCTCGGCGAGGAGGTCGTGCCGGTGCTGCGCAAGGAGTTCGCCGGCCTGCGCCCGGCCGGGGTGCCCGACGCACCGACGCACTCGGCCCGCGTGGCGTCTGCCCAGGAGGCTTCGAGGGCTCAGGAGGCTCCGAGTGCTCCGAGTGCTCCGAAGGCTTCGAAGGGGGAGATGCAGGCGTGAAGCCCGTCGTCCTATAGGCGGGGTTGAGTTCGCCTGCCGACCGCCGACTGCCGACTGCCGACTGCCGACTGCCGACTGCCGACCGCCGTCCACGCGGCCTCCGAGGACTGGGGCGATGAGGGGCTCGTGCAACGGATCGCCCGTGTGGGCGCGGTACTGGCCAGGCCGGCCGTCCCGGGGCTACCAGCCCAGCTCCGCGTGGACGGCCTTGCCGCCGGGGCAGGGGACGACGCGCACGCGGCGTGCGAGGGTCCGGATGATGTTCCACCCGCGTCCGCCGGTCAGGTCGGGGGTCCGGGGGTGCGGGAGGCGGGAGCTGGTGTCCCGCACCGTGATCTCGATCCCGCCGGGAACCGGGCCGAGTTCCAGGGTGAAGGGCCCCGGAGCGTGCCGGACGGCGTTGGTCACCAGCTCGGAGACGACCAGCAGGACGTCATCGTGAAAGGTGCGGTCGGCGGGTTGCGCGTGGTGGCGCAGGAAAGCGACGGCGGCTTCCCGCGCCTCGGCGATGCAGCCGGGTGCGCCGTCGAAGCCGACGCGCGCCTCCGCCTGACGCGCGTCACGCGGAACGGCCGACGGGAGCTCCATCCCCACGTCCCTTCCCCTGAGTGCCTCACCGCTCGGGGCGCCCGTCGCTGCCCGGGAGCCCGTAGTGCTGTAGGGGCGCTGCCCATCGGCGTGTCCCCTCACAGCAGGGTACCCAGCCCGTTCGAAACCTTCACGGGTTCGCGCCCCTGCTCTCGGCCGCTTTTGCGCCTAACCGCCCCTCGTGGTGGCGACCCATCAGGAGAACGGCTTCTTTTCTAGTGCAGATTCACTACTCTTGACTGGTGCCCATTACCCAGGCTGGGGGCTGCCGCATGAGAGAAGACGCAACGTGACCGGCCCGGTGTTCCAGGTCAGCACCGCACTCGCCGCCGACGCGGCCGGTCTGCGGCTCGTCGGCGCGTTGGACCTGGACGGTACCGCGCAGCTGCGCGCCGCCCTCGCCGACTGTTTCGCGCGACGGCCCGACCGTGTCGTGCTCGACCTCCGGGGCCTGCGGTTCTGTGATTGCGCGGGCCTCAACGTGCTGATGGAGGCCAAGGCCACAGCGGATAGGATCGGCACCGAGCTCCAGGTGGAGGGCGCCCGCACGCAGGTGGCCCGGCTGTTCGCCCTCACTGGCGTCCGCGACCTGTTCGCCGGCGGCGTGCCGCGTCTACCACCGAGGACCGTGTGATGCCTTCCACACCGCAGACCACACCGGACACCGTGCCGTGCACCGGCGGAGGGCGCATCACCATCCTGCTCGTCGAGGACCACGACATGGTGGCCGAGGCGATCCGGATCGCCCTGGACCGCACCGACGACCTGGAAGTGGTCGGCCGTTGCCTGTCCGTGAAGGACGCGCTGGCCGACGCGGCCCGGCTGCGCCCCGCCGTGGTGGTGCTGGACCGGCGACTGCCCGACGGCGACGGCATCGCCGCCATCACCGCTCTCAAGGCCGCCGCACCCGGCACCCGGGTACTGGTACTGACCGGTGAAGGGACTCCTGCGATGGCCGCCGACGTCGCCGAGGCCGGTGGCTCGGGACTCATCCTCAAGGTCGGCAACCTGGATGAACTGCAGGACGGCGTACGCCTGGTGGCGGCCGGTGAGGTGGCCTTCAGCAAGGGCTTGCTCGACGGAGCGCTGGACCGGCTGGCCGGCCGGACCGTCGGCCTGGGTACCACCCTCACCCCGCGCGAGCGCGAGACGCTCTGCCTGCTCGGCGACGGCCTGGGCGCAGCAGACATCAGCCGTCGGCTCGGCGTCGCCCTCAACACCGCCAGGAACCACGTCCAGCGGGTGCTGGAGAAGCTCGGCGCCCGCTCCCAGCTGGAAGCGGTCGCCGTGGCCCGCCGTGAAGGCCTGCTGCGATGACCGACCACAGCCGCGCCGAACAAGGCGGCACCCTCGCCCCGACCGAGACGGCGTTCACCCTGCTGGTCACGAGCGTCCTCGACTACGGCATCTTCATGCTCGATCCAGGAGGCCACGTCTCCAGTTGGAACGCCGGCGCAGAGCGGATCAAGGGCTACGCCGCCGCGGACATCATCGGCAAACACTTCTCGGTCTTCTACCCGCCCGAGGACATCGCAGCCCGCAAGCCCCACATGGAGCTCGAGACGGCCATCATCGACGGCCGGCTGGAGGACGAGGGCTGGCGCATCCGCAAGGACGGATCCCGTTTCTGGGCCAACGTGGTGATCACCCCCCTCTTCGACAAGACCGGCGAACTGCGCGGCTTCGGCAAGGTCACGCGGGACATGACCGAGCGCCGCGCCGCCGAACAGGCGCTCACCGAACGCCGCCGCCTGTTCGCCCACCTGGTACAGGCGCAGGAGCTGGAGCGCCGCCGCATCGCCTGGGACGTCCACGACGACTCCATCCAGGCCATGGTCGCGGTCGGCATGCGGTTGCAGCTCCTCGCCGACCAGGCCGGCGAGCCCTTCGCGAAGGAACTCACCCTGCTCGACGCGACGGTGCGCGAGGCGGTGGGCCGCCTGCGCAATCTCACGTTCCGGCTCCAGCCGCCCGGCATCGACCGGCACGGCCTGGTCGAGTCGCTGTCCCAGCACCTCAACGACGTGGTGGCCGGCAGCTGGGGCCTGGAGCCGTCCCTGGAACAGGATCTGGAGAAGGAGCCGGCCCCCGAGACCGCCATCACCATCTTCCGCATCGTGCAGGAGGCGCTGCTGAACGTGCGCAAGCATGCCCGGGCGCGCACCGTACGGGTCAGCGTCACCACCGAGAACCAGGGCCTGCGGGTCCAAGTGGCCGACGACGGGACCGGCAACGCGGCGGCCGCCCCCAGGTTGCAGGAGCACTTCGGGCTGATCGAGATGCGGGAGCGAGCCGAGACCGCCGGCGGCTGGTGGACCATGCGCACCGAGCCCGGCACCGGAACGACCGTGGAGTTCTGGGTACCCGACCTGCCCACCGGCGAACTGGACGAACCGCTGCCCGGTGCACGCGCCAGAAGTTTCGACTCCCTGGCGACCCCTCAGGAACCATTGTGATCCCGCCCGCCCCAACCGCCCCGCCCGGGGGACCCGTGCGGGTGCTGATCTGCGACGACAACAACATGCTGCGCGCGGCGCTGGCAGAGGTCGTCGGAGCCCAGTGCGACCTCGCCCTGGTCGGCAGCGCGGCCAACGCCGACGAGGCGATCCGACTCGCCACCGCCCAGCGGCCGCACGTCGTGGTGCTCGACGTACGCTTCCCCGGCGGCGGCCCGTACACCGCCGCGGAGCTCCTCCGTACCGTCCCCGGCGTCCGCATCCTGGCGTTCTCCGCCTACGGCGACCAGGGCCCGCGCACGGAGATGGCCGAGGTCGGCGTCGCGGCCTACCTCGTCAAGGGCATCGCCAACGCCCGGCTGCTGGCCGAGATCCGGGCCCTGGGGGCCGAAGCCCTCGCGGCCACGGGAGGAGTCGGTGCGTGACAGCCGCCCGAGCCGACCGTGAGGCACGTCGGCGGAGTTGAGCAACGGCACGTAACGGACGGCTTGTTGCCCCGTTCCCTTTGGACTCACCTCGGCGATGCCCCCGGCATCTTCGTATCTTCCACCAGTACGAAGTCGCGTGGATCAGGGGAGAGACTTCCCGCCGAGGGCCGCGGCTCATTCTGAGAGCCGACGCCACAAATCGAGGGGGAACACCACGATGAGTGGTCAGCTGTACGACGGCATCGGTGAAGCATTCGAAGGCTTCAAGACCCTGCCCATCATTCGTTACGCCGAGGTACCGGGCTTCCTCGCCCTGGTCGGCGACGTCACCGGCAAGTCCGTACTCGACATCGCCTGCGGCACCGGCTTCTACAGCCGCGAGTTCAAGCGCCGCGGTGCGGCGCACGTCTTCGGGTTCGACATCTCCAGCGCCATGATCGACGCGGCCAACGCCCGCGAGCAGGCCGAGCCCCTCGGCATCGCCTACGAAGTCGGGGACACGGCCACCCTGCGCACCTTCGAGAAGCCCTTCGACATCGCCGTGGCCGTGCAGGCGTTCAACTACGCCAGCGACGTCGCCGAGATCGAGCGGATGATGCACAACATCCGGCGCAGCCTCGTCGACGGCGGTGAGTTCTTCCTGTTCGGGCAGAATCCGGGCTTCGACTTCGACGGGCCGTCGCTGGCCAAGTACGGCTTCCTGTGCGAGCCGACCGGCAAGGACAACGAGATCGGCCGGGGCACGCGGATCACGGCCCTGCTCGACCCGCCCGTCTCCTTCGAGGCCACCACGCCGTCGAAGGAGACGTACGAGCAGACGCTGACGGCGGCCGGATTCACCGGCATCGAGTGGATTCCGCTGGACGTGTCGGATGCCGGCGTGGAGGAGTTCGGCGAGGAGTTCTGGGCGGACTACGCGGGGAACCGACCGCTGATCATGATCCGCTGTACCGTCTGACCGAGCACCTGCGCGGCGAGCCCGGCCCCTTGAGGGGCCGGGCTCGTTCGTCGACGGCTCCGTCACGCCGGGAGCCTCGGCGGCGGTGGGCCGGATCCGTGGAACCCACCGGAGCGGCGTCCGGCACCCTTCCGTCCGGCACGGGCCGGACGCCGCCGGCCGAGGCCGGGGTCAGCGCCTGCCGCGAAGGCGGCTGAGCATTCCGCGGGCCTGTTCCCGCTTGCGCGGGTCGGAAGCAGCACGCCGCACCGCAGCGACCGTCCGCTGCCCCTGCGGACTGCGGCTGAACTGCTTGATCTTTGCGAGGAGTCCGGACATAAGCCCTCCCGGTGTAGCCCATCGTGACGCTACGTCGTGTGCCCCGGGGCCCCCTCTCGAAACCGGGGACGGGCGGCCTTGCTCTGGACGGGTGAGGGTGTCCGTGCGGTTGCGCCCGAGCTGCTAAGGATGGGGCTCCTGGTGCTCACGCGCAGCACCCGCAACCGGGGAGTCGCAGGGTGGAAGCTTCACGTCGGGTCGTCCTGAACAGTGCCGCCGCGGCCGGGCTCGCGATGGCAGCGTCCGCAGGCGTCGGCAGCCGCGGCGCCGAGGCCGCGACGAGGGACGACGGTCGCGCAGGGCCCGCCGAGGAGAGGGGCGCACCGCTGGCGGGGACCAAGGACATCCCGATCGGCGGCGGGGTGATCTTCAGCCGGCAGAACGTCGTGGTGACCCAGCCCGCTGAAGGAACCTTCAAGGCGTTCAGCTCGATCTGCACGCACCAGGGCTGCACTCTTTCGAGTGTTTCGGGCGGCACAGCCCGCTGTCCCTGTCACGGCAGCGCCTTCCGCGTGACCGACGGCTCGGTGGCACGGGGGCCCGCGCCGTCACCTCTGGCGCCGAGGACCATCCGCATTACCGGCGGACAGATCTACCTCGTCTGACCCGCTCCTGCTCGACCCCCCTGCACCCTCCTGCGAACGGACCCTCATGCTCCCCCTCGCTCCGCGCGCGGCGGCCGGCGCCGCGCTCACTGCCGGACTCCTCGCCCTCGCCTACGGGCCGTACACGCCCGCACCCGTCGCCCGGGCAGCCACGCCCGCCGCCGTCCCCGCGTCCACGGCCGCGCCGGGGGAGTGCCTCTACCTGGACGACACGGCGCAGGGGGCCAAGGCCGTGGGCAAGCCGCCTGCCGAGCCCCCGTACAGGAGCACGGTGACGGCGACGCTCACGACCAACCTGGGCGACATCAGGCTCTCGTTGGACGGGAGGAGGGCGCCCTGCACGGTCGGCTCCTTCACCTACCTCGCGGGCAAGGACTTCTTCGACAAGACGGCCTGCCACCGCCTGACCACCGGCGCGCTGAAGGTCCTGCAGTGCGGTGACCCCACGGCCAGCGGGTCGGGCGGGCCGGCCTACAAGTACGCGGACGAGAACCTCCCGAAAGCCGCTTCCGGCAAGCAGACCGCCGAGTACTCCAAAGGCACCCTCGCCATGGCCAACGCGGGACCGGGCACCAACGGGAGCCAGTTCTTCCTGGTGTACGGCGACAGCGAGCTGCCCCCGAACTACACCGTCTTCGGCGAGGTCGTGGCCGGCATGGACGTGCTGGAAGAAGTCGCGAAAGCAGGCTCGGACAACGCCAACGGAGAGGGTGACGGCGCCCCCAGGAAGAAGGTCACCCTCCGGGACGTGACGATCGAGGAGAAGTAGAGGGGTGCCAGCCGTTTGGGATCCCGGAATGTAAAGAGAACTGGCTGCCGCCCTGGAGGAACTCATCGAGCTCCCCCCTGGCGGCGGCTCCCTACCGGCGCCGACACGCCCCCTGGTGGATAGAGGTCCGGGCCGAGGGCACATGAGCCTGCATGCACGGACACCACAGGCGCCCCGTCACTACTCGGTTCGACCCGGCTCCCACGACGCCGCCACCGACTGACGGGCCAGTCGGCGCCGATCTCTCGCTCCGCGCCCGGCTCCGCGCCCGGCTCCGCGCCCAGCTCCGCGCCCGGCTGACCCACTGGGCGCCGGCCCCCCGGGCGCGCCGCGCCCCGCGCGCCCCTGGCGCACCTGCGTTTCTGCCACCCCGGGATCGCCCGGCGCAGCGCGCAGAACCCGTGCACCGCCCGCCGGCGGTGGCAGCACACGCCCCGTCCGGTCGCCTCTGACGCCCCCTGTCGCCATGCACATCAGCGGTCGCCCGAACCGGTGCCGGCCGGGACCTGAGGACGATCCGAAGAGCGGAGGTCTCGTCGTGGAGATTTCAGGTGTTGTCAGCGCCCTGGTCATAGGCGCCCTCATCGGCGTCCTGGGCCGGTTGGCGGTGCCGGGAAGACAGCACATCGGCGTCCTGTGGACGCTGACCGTGGGGATCGCGGCCGCGCTGCTCGGGACCCTCGTCGCGCGGGGCAGCGGCCTGGCGGACACCCGCGGGGTCGACTGGGCGGAGTGCTTGACCCAGATCGCACTGGCTGCGACGGGCGTGTGGGCCCTCTCCCGCGTCAAGGGGTTCCGCTGAAAGCCCCGCAGGGCGCCCGTCGTTGCCGTGGGCAGCAGACCTGGGTGAAACCGCCCGCGGACATGCCCGGTCCGCATCTGACTCACAGTGACACATCGGCTGCCTCTGGATCTCGGACGGTTTGAGGCCGGGGGAGTCGGTCATACGCGGCAGGAGGAAGTCATGGCCAACACATCTGACAACGGCACACAGAAGAAGGCGGGCGAAGGGAAGCCGCCGCGCCCGGCCGAGGTGATCCTCGCGGCGATGCAGCAGCTGTCCCAGCTGCTGGGCCTGCCGGCCGAGGCGGTGAGTTCGTGCGAACGCGCCGACGACGGCACCTGGAAGCTCTCGGTCGAGATCGTCGAACTGCCCCGCGTCCCCGACACGATGACGCTGCTGGCCTCGTACGACGTCGAGGTCGACGGCGACGGCGAACTCATCGGCTACCGCCGTGTCCGCCGCTACGAAAGGGGCCGTGCAGACCGTCGCTGAAGGCGGCTCTTGCGTCCCGGCCCCCGAGAGAAAGGGAAACGGAACAATGACTGTCGTTCCCGCCCAGCCCGCACCCACCACTTCCGGCGGTGGCTCCAGCGGCCTGTACGACGTACTGGAACTCATCCTGGACCGCGGTCTGGTCATCGACGCGTTCGTCCGCGTCTCCCTGGTCGGCATCGAGATCCTCAAGATCGACATACGGGTCGTCGTGGCCAGCGTGGACACCTACCTGCGGTTCGCGGAGGCGTGCAACCGCCTGGACCTGGAAGCCGGACCGCGCAAGAGCCCCGGTCTGCCCGACCTCGTGGGCGAGATGACCGAATCCGGCGCACGCGGCAAGACCAAGGGCGCCCTCAGCGGCGCCGCCCAGACCATCTCCGACGCTTTCAACCAGGCCCGCGAGGAGAGCTCGGAGGAGAAGACCGAGAGCCGGCCGCGTCGGCGCACCGCTACCCGCCGGGAGGAAAAGGAATGAGCACCTACGTCTACGGCATCGCCCGCGCCTCGCAGGAGCTGCCCGACACCATCGACGGCATAGGCGAGCCGCCGCTGCCGGTCCGCACCGTACGGGCAGGGCAGCTGGTGGCCCTGGTCAGCGACGCCCCCGCGGAGCTGAAGGCGAAGCGCCGCGATCTCCTGGCCCACCAGCGCGTGGTGATCCAGGCGCAGGCGGGCGGCCCCGTCCTCCCGATGCGCTTCGGCGGTGTCTCGCCCGACGACGACACGGTCGGCGCGATCCTCAGCGAGCACCACGACGCGTACATGGAACGCCTGGAGGCCTTGGCGGGCAGGGACGAGTACAACGTCAAGGCCAACCACCAGGAGGAAGCCGTCCTGTTCGCCGTGCTCGCCGCCGACCCCCAGCTCCGCGCCCGCCACCAGGCCCTGCGTGCGGCGGGTGGCGGCGACCACGACGAGAAGCTGCTGTTCGGTGAACTCGTCGCCCGCGCCGTCTCCGAACGCGAGCGCACGGACGCCGTACTGATCGAGCAGACCCTCGCGCCCCACGCCGAAGGGGTGCGCCGAGGGCCCGAGAGCGCCGGCTGGCTGGCCAACCTTTCGTTCCTGGTCGACCGCGACCGGCGCGAGGACTTCCTCGCCGCCGTCCGCGCGCTGCACGAGCAGTACGAGCACCTTCAGGTCCAGGCAACCGGTCCGCTGCCGCCCTACAGCTTCGCCGACGCGGGCTGAGCGCCATGGGCCTGCTGAAAGAGGTACTGCTGCTGCCGGCCGCGCCGGTTCGGGGGACCGCGTGGGTCCTGCGCCAGGTCGTCGCGGAGGCGGAGCGGCAGTACTACGACCCCGCCGTCGTCCAGCGCGAACTCACCCAGCTGGTTGCCGCGTTCGAGGCAGGGGACATGGACGAGTCCGAGTTCGACCGCCGGGAGGACGAGCTCCTGGCCCGACTGGAAAACAGGTTGCGACCGCGATGAACAACCGCATGGCAATGGGACTGGCCGTGAGTGCCGGCTACGTACTGGGCCGCACGAAGAAGGCCAAGCTGGCCTTCGGCCTGACCACCCTGGTGCTCGGCCGCAAGCTCGCCCCGAACGCAGCGTCCGTCGCGTCCTTCATCGGCAGCCGCCTGGGGGACCACCCCCAGGTGAAGGAGATACGCGAGCAGATGCGCACGGACCTGCGCGGTGTGGGTTCGGCGGCCGTGAGCGCCCTGGTCGACCGCCGGCTGGAGGCGGTCGCCGACCGCCTGCACGACCGCACGCTGGACGTGCAGGACCGCCTCACGGCCCTCACCGGGAAGGGCGATGACAAGGTCCGGAAGACCGGTGGGGCCGGTGAGGCCGAGGGCCTCGACGACGAGGAGGCCGACGACGGTGAGGACGAGGGCGGCGACGGGACCGCGCGCAAGCGGCCGGCGCGCAAGCAGGCCGCCGGCCGGACCGGCACCCGCCGCACCGGCTCCACGAGGGCCAAGAGCTCTGCGGGGGCGAGCGCCAAGAGCAGCGGCAAGCCGCCCGCCCGGCGCACTGCCAAGCGGTCCGCCGGCCGCGGCCAGGGTGGCGACGGCGATGCCTGAGACCGCCCTGGCACGACTCAAGGACAGCCCCGCCGCCGAACGGGCCATGGAGGAGCTGGAGCGCTACGTCATGGCGCAGGCCGAACGGATCCTGGTGGCTGCCGGGCGGACCATGGGCCGCTCCACCGCCCACCTGAACGCCATCGCCGACGGCAGCAGCCCCGGCTTTCGGGCCCTGGCCCTCGAAGGCGCCCGCCGGATCCGCAAGGGCCGCGGCCCCCTCCGGGCGGTCGTCGGAGCCGGCGCCGAACAGGCCAAGGACAAGGCCGCGCACGCCCTGCGCGACCGACTGGCCGGGCGGGGCGCACAGCCCGGCCGCGGCAAGCCCCTCGTCATCCTGGAATCGGTGGACGTGGGCGTGCCGGTCAAGGACGCCTACGACCAGTGGATCCGCTACCGCCACTTCCCCGAGTTCGCGCGCGCGGTCACCAGCGCCGAAGAGCGGGACGGCGGTGACGAGACCACCGGCGACGGGAACGCCGAGGCTGCGTGGTCCCGCCGCAACCGCACGGTCCACGTCATCGATCAGGTCCCCGAGGAGCGCATCGTCTGGCACTCCGAGGGCGACGAGGGCACCCTCCGCGGCGCGGTCACGTTCCACGAACTGGCGGTCGACCTCACCCGCGTCCTGCTGGTCATCCAATACCACCCCCGGGGCCTGAGGCAGAAGACCGCCACCCTCTGGCGCGCCCAGAGCCGGAGGGTCCGCCGGGACCTGAAGGACTACGCCCGCTTCCTCACCCTCGAGGACGGCCACCCCGACGGCCGGCGCGGCGAGGTCCACGACGGGGAACGCGTCGATTCACCCGAGGAGCCCGACGAGATCGACGCGGGGGACACGACCGACCTCTACGACGACGAGGCCGACCCCGGTGATGCGGACGACCGGGAGTACGAGGAGGGCTACGAGGCCGAGCTCGACGGCGAGGAGGCGGACGACGGCTACGAGGACGAGTACGAGGACGAGTACGAGGACGCCGCTCCCGACCCCGACCCCGACTCCGACGACGAACAGGCGGAACGGGACGAGGCCTTCGAGCCCGAGGACGAGCGGGAAACCGCCCCGCCCCGCGGCCGCCGCGCAAGCCGGCGGTCCGCATGACCACGCCCTCCGGACTGCCCCGGCCCTACGACGACCATTCCAGTGCCAACCTCGCCGACATCCTCGAACGGGTCCTCGACAAAGGCGTGGTCATCGCCGGTGACATCCGCATCAACCTCCTCGACATCGAACTGCTCACCATCAAGCTCCGCCTGGTGGTCGCATCGGTCGATCGCGCCAAGGAGATGGGGATCGACTGGTGGGAACAGGACCCCGCCCTCTCCTCCAAGGCCCGGCACCGCGAACTGGGCCGCGAGAACGACGAACTGGGCCGCGAGAACGACGAACTGCGCCGACGCCTCGCAGAGCTGGAAGCACGCCAGGAGGAACGCCCGTGAGCGACGAACTGCTCTACGTCTACACGGTGCTGCGCACCGAGTCCCCGCCGTCCCCGCCCCTCGACCTCGACGTCCCGGCCGCTCTGGGCACGGGCCTGGAACTCGTCGCCCACGAGGGGCTCACGGCGGTCGTCGAGCCCGTCGACGCGGCCGACTTCGACGAGCAGCCGCTCCGGGCCCGCCTGGAGGATCTGGACTGGCTCGCCGGCGTGGCCCGGGCCCACCACGGGGTGGTCGCACGCGTCGGCAGCCGGACCACCACCGTGCCCCTCCGGCTGGCCACCATCTGCCGGGGGCGGGACGGGGTCCGGCGGATGCTGGCGGAGGCCCGAACGACCCTCGGCGAGGCGCTGGAACGGGTGGCGAACGCGGAAGAGTGGGGCGTCAAGCTCTATGCCCACGCCGCACCCGCCGACCCCGCACCCGCCGAGCCCCGCGCAGCGTCCTCCGCCGGCGCCCCTTCGGGCCGGGACTACCTGCGCCGGCGCATCAGCGACCGACGGGCACAGGCCGATCGCACCGGCCAGGCCCAGCGCGCCGCCGAAGCCCTCCACGAGCGACTCTCCCACCAGGCGGCCGGTGCGGTGCTCCACCCGCCCCAACAGCAGCAGCTCTCCAAGGCACCGGGCACCAACGTCCTCAACGCCGCCTACCTCGTTCCCACCGCGGACCGGCAGACCTTCCTCGACGGCGTCCCGACCGAGGACGACCTGCCGGCCGGCGTCCGGATCGAGCTCACCGGGCCCTGGGTGCCGTACTCCTTCACCCAAACCGCCGGCGTGGCAGCGGAGCCCTCGTGATCGCAGACCAGGACGTCGCCCTCGTCGACCTCCTCGACCGCCTCCTGGCGGGCGGGGTGGTGCTCGCGGGCGACATCACCCTGCGGATCGCCGGCATCGACCTCGTGCGCATCGACCTCAAAGCGCTGATCAGCTCGGTGAACGACACCGTCCCCCCACCCTGGAAGCAGGGAGCCCCATGAGTCGCCCGCAGAGGCTCGACCTCGACCCCGACACCGTCGAACGCGACCTCGCCTGCCTCGTCCTGACCGTCATCGAACTCCTGCGCCAGCTCATGGAGCGTCAAGCCCTGCGCCGCGTCGAGGGCGGCGGACTCACCGAGGAACAAGAGGAGCGCCTCGGCCTCACCTTGATGCTCCTTGAAGACCGCATGGACCTCCTGCGAACCCGCTTCGGCTTGCAGCCCGAGGACCTGAACATCGACCTGGGTCCCTTGGGAAAGCTCCTGTGAAGGGGGGTTTACCGCACGGGGTTGCGGTCACACGCGGTACATGACTGAATCGGAGAAGACCAGCAACGCACGTTCCACTTCGCGTAGTTCCTCCAACGGGACCAAGACCCGTGACCGGGCGGCCAGCGCGGCCCGGGAGGGAACCAAGGCGGCTTCCACCGCGGCGAGCGGTACCTCCGGCGCCCTCAGCGCCCTGTCGGCACCGCTGGCGGAGAAGACGGCGGCCGCTGCGAAGACCGTCCGGGGGACCCTTGGCCGAGTCGGGTGGATCTGGACCGCAGTCAGGGCCCGCAAGGCGGTCACGGCCGGCGCGGCGACCACCACCGCGGCCGTCGTGACCACCGCCTACACGCTCGGCCGCCGGGCCGGCCTGCGACAGCGGGGCCCCCTGTCCAGGCTCACCGGAGGCCGCCTCTGAAGGCAGGCGTGGCGGGATGACCGTCAGGTGCCGGGAGGCACGGCTGCCTCGTCGCGGACCGGGCCGTTCGACCACCAGCCGGACCGCGGCCTCCCGGGCCGCGGTCGCTGGTCATGGCCTGCCCGCGTAGCGACAGAGCGCATCCATGCTGTGACGGGGCGTCACTGGGACCTGTCGGGACCCCCGGCCAGTGCTCTCATCCCGTCCTGCCGCCCGTCCGGTGGATGCGATTCCTCCACCGGGTGAAGAGCTCGCCGGGTGTGCGGGCAGGGGGAGTGCGTTCGGCGGGCCACTTTTCCCGCCCCACGAGCGGAACGCTCGGCATGAGGTAGCGCATGCCCTGCGTCTCCAGCGCGCACAGGGGGACGCCGCCTTGGCCATCGGGCTGGCCCACGCGGATGAGGAAGGGCGTCGGGGGATCGGTGGGGGTCTCGCCTTGCAGGAGCGTGGCCGCGGAGCGGGGTACGCGGACGCAGGCGACGGTTTTCCCGTTGACCAGGACCTCGGCGCGGCGGTGGCCGACGTCGTACAGGACGGTGATCGAGTGCCCGTCCTGATCCAGGTGATATCGGTAGTGGGCCGCCACACCAGCCTCCAGGGACGTTCCTGTCCTCAGCGTAGAGCGTTGACCCCGGCCGGTCGTGTGTTCGAGGACGGAGCCGGGGTAGGGGCTTGTCGACGGGCTGAAAAGACGAAGCCAGAGGCACGCCGCGGCACGCACGATGCCGACCGGTCGCACGGGTATGGATCGTCCTGTCGCGGAGTGCCAGACCGTCGAGCTGAGGACTGAGAACCATGAGCGTCTCCAATCCCGACCCGGACCCGCGCAACACACCTGGTCTCGACGCCGGCGGCGCAGTGCCACCGGGCGAGACCCCGCCCGCCGAGTCGAGCACGGCCTCGGGCGCCGGCCCGCACCGGCCCCTGAAGCGGGGCTGGGCCAAGGGCCCGATCATCGTGATCGTGCTGCTGGCCGTGGCCATCGCGCTCTTCTTCCTCGTGTACGCCATCGTGCTCAACATCTGACGGCCTCACCGCCTGACGGCCTGCGGAACCGCGTCAGGGATCGACCGACCATGCGGAGCCGGACCACCTTGAGGTGGTCCGGCATACGGCTGCAACGATTCCCTCATGGATCTTCCAGGAATCTCTTCGGCTGCCGCAGTGGGTGTTGCGCTGCTCGCGATACCCGTGAACGTGCTCGTCGTGCGCTGGCAGGTGCGCGCGGCGATGAAGGCGGCCGATTCAACCCTCAGGGCCGGCCTCGCACAGGCCGACGGCGCATACCGGTCGGCCATCGAGCAGAGCCGGGCCGCGCACGAGCAGTGGAGGCGGGGCATCCGCGAGGACACGTGGTCCGCGTATCTCCTGGCGACGGCGCGGTACGGGGACGCAGCAGCCGGCCTTTACGAGGCGAGCGAGGACCAGGTCCCCGTGTACGAGGAGAAGCTCGATGCCGCTGCCGCCGCCTTCGAGGAGGCACTTCTCCGGGTCGAGCTCGGAGGCCCAATGCCGATCATTGAACTGGCCCACGGTCTCACCGAGGAGATGAGGACGCTCGTCGACCTCCGGACCTCTCTCGCGCCGCGGAACCGCGCCTGGCAGGCGTTCCTCGGGCTGCTCTCGGCGGAGGCAACGGGGGAAGAGCCCGGCGCCGCGCGCATCGGGGAGGCCTTCGAGGCGATGGAGGCGCTCCGGTTGCAGGTCCGCCAGCCCCAGGAGTGGACGCGCGTGACCCCGCCCGAGGCGGAGATCACGCTGTTGGTCGACGCGAACGGCGATGCGTTGATGGACGCCGTCGCCCGGGTGGAAGAGGCCTTGCGAGCCACCCCAGGCCTCACGGACGCACACCGCCGAGAGCTCTTGGCCATGGCAGAGGAGGACAATGCGCTCCTTACGGACAGCTACTTCGGCGAGTTGATCGAGCGCGTCGCCACCGCTCGTGCGGCCTTCCTTGCCGCGGCCCGTGAGTACCTGGGGGATGACCACTGACGGTGGAATCGATCGGGGCGACTAACCGCACCCGTGGGGCCCGTCGGCTGAGAGCGTGCGGCGCCGGTGGAACGGTCAGCTCGGTCAGCTCGGTCGGCACACGGGGCTCGTTGACTTTCCTGGCAGGTACGCGGTCCGTTCCTGTGGGGTGAGGTCGCGGTCGACGGTGCGGCAGATCTTCTCGGTCGCCGCGGCGGGCCTGGGCAGGGCGGTGTCCCTCAGGTGGACGGTCTTGTCGGCGCTTCCGGTGGCGAGGGTGTGGCCGTCCGGACTGAAAGCCACGGAGAAGACCGTGTCGAAGTGCTGCCCGATCAGGGTGATGCGCGCTTTCCCGGTGTCCGCGTTCCACAACCGGGCGGTGCCGTCGTCGCTGCCGGTCGCGACGGTTCGGCCATCGGGGCTGAACGCCACGGCGAGGACCGCGGCGGTGTGTCCGAGGGTGGTGCGGGTCTGCCGGGTGGCCACGTCCCACAGGCGCACCGTCTTGTCGACGCTGGCGCTCGCGAGCGTGTGGCCGTCGGGACTGAACGCCACCCGGGCGACCGAATCGTTGTGCCCGGCGAGGACGGGGCCGGGTTTTCCGGTGGCCGCGTCCCACAGGCGTATGGTCTTGTCGCCGGCGGCCGAGGCGAGAGTACGGCCGTCAGGGCTGAACGCCACGGAGAACACGGCGTCCGTGTGTCCGGCGAGCGTGGCGCGGGCTTTTCCGGTGTCCGCGTCCCAGAGGCGTGCGGTGCCGTCGGTGCTGGCGGTGGCGAGGGTGCGGCCGTCGGGACTGAACGCCACCGAGTTCACGGTGGAAGTGTGTCCGGTGAGGGTGGCTCGGGCTTTTCCGGTGTCCGCGTCCCACAGCCGTGCGGTGCCGTCGGTGCCGGCGGTGGCGAGGGTGCGGCCGTCGGGACTGAACGCCACCGAGTTCACGGAGGCAGTGTGTCCGGTGAGGGTGGCGCGCGCCGTGCCGGATGCCGCGTCCCACAGCCGCGCGGTGCCGTCGGCGCCGGCGGTGGCCAGGGCCCGGCCGTCGGGGCTGTACGTCACCGATTGCACCGTGTCGGTGTGGCCGAGCAGGGCCGTGCCGATCGCGCCTTTGGTGATGTCCCACACGCGCGCGGTCTTGTCGGCGCCGGCGGTGGCCAGCATGCGTCCGTCAGGGCTGTATGCCACCGAGTGCACCATGTCGGTGTGCCCGAGCAAAGCTGCGCTCATCGCACCCGTTGCCACGTCCCACACCTGTGTGAAGTGGTTGGCGCCCACGGTGGCGAGGGTGCGTCCGTCGGGACTGAAGGCCACCGACTGCACGGGGGAGAGGGGCTCGGTGAGTGTGCTGCGGGTCTTCCCGGTGTCTGCATTCCACAACCGCACGGGGCCGTCGATGCTGCTCGTGGCGAGGGTGTGGCCGTCCGGGCTGAAGGCAACCGAGAGGAGCTGGCGGGTGTGTCCGGTGAGTACGGTGCGGGTTCTACCGGTGTCGACGTCCCAAAGGCGGGCGGTCCTGTCACTGCTGATGGTGGCCAGGGTGTGTCCGTCGGGGCTGAACGCCAAGGCGTTCACCAGGTCGGTGTGGCCGGTGAGTTGGCTGCGGGCTTGGCCCGTTTGCGCATCCCACAGGCGTGCGGTGCCGTCGTCGCCGGCGGTGGCGAGGGTGGCTCCGTCGGGGCTGAAGGCCACCGAGTTCACTGTGGCGGTGTGGCCGTGGAGTTGGGTGCGGGCCTTGCCCGTTTTCGCATCCCACAGGCGTGCGGTGCCGTCGAGGCCGGCGGTGGCGACAGTGGCTCCGTCGGGGCTGAACGCCACCGAGAGAACCGCCTCGCTGTGTCCGGTGAGCGTGGTGCGGGTCTTGCCGGTGTCCACGTCCCACAACCGCGCGGTGCCGTCGCCGCTGCCCGTGGCGAGGGTGGCTCCGTCGGGACTGAACCCCACGGAGTAGACCGTGTCGGTGTGCCCGGCGAGGCGCCGAGGGTACGGAAGGGCGGCAGCGGATCGCAGGCTTTCGAGGGATTCCGCGGTGTGGCTCGTGCGGTACGCCTGGACGGCCAGCAAGGAGGCGAGTTCGGAGTTGGCGTCCATGAGCGTGTGGGACTGGGCGGCGAGCTGTCGCGACAAGGCTGCCTTCCGCTCGGTTTCGACCGTCCGCCACTGCCAGAGGGCTCCTGCGGCGGCGATGAGTGCGAGGACGAGCAGGGAGGCCAGGACCGCGTTGAGGCGTCGACTGCGCCGGATGCCGGCTTGCTGGTGTTCCTTGCTGGCGTTGAGGTAGGCGCTGATGTCGGCCGGCAGCCGGCGTTGCCGTGCCAAGTCGAGCCCCTGGGCGAGAGCCGTCCCGGCGAGCAGATCGCCGGTGTCCCTCCTCTCGGCCCAGCGGGCGTACCGCGTGCGGGCGTGGTCGAGCCATTCCTTGAAGCCGTGGTCTTGGCGGACCCACTCGCGCAACGTGCCCCAGTCGCGGATGAGCGCCTCGTGGACGAGTTCGGCCACCGGCTGTGCGGGAGGTGTGTCCTGGGCCGGGGAAACCTGAGGTGTGTGGGTGGTGATGATGCGGTGGCGGGTGAGGGCCGAGAGAACCGCGTCGATCCGCTCGCTGCCGTCCGGCCCGTCGCTGACGTCGGCCGCCAGTTCGCGCAGGTCGTTCAGCGGGACCCGTTCGCGAAGGGCGGGGACGTTGTGGCCGGGGTCGGCGGAGCGGACCAGGGAGGTCAGGATGCGCTGGGCGATGGGCAGACCGTCGGGTGGCAGCTGGTTGAGTGCGGATTCGCACCAGGTGGTCAGGCTGCCTGTGACGCCGCCGATGCGCCGGTACGCGTCGTGGGTGAGGTAGCCGTCGTGGCGTCGCTGCCACAGCTGGCTGAGGGCCAGTTCGAGCATGGGCAGCACGGTGACCGGGGCACGGCGGGAGGTGGTTCCCCCGGGGGTGCCGGCGAGGATGTCGGCGATGATGTGCTCGGGCAGGCCCTGCTCGACGTGGGCGCCCGCTTTCAGGGCGGGCAGCGTGATGATGTCGTGCAGGTCGTCCTGGGTGAGCGTGCTCGGTACGTTGAGCAGACCCGGCATCGCCGCTTCGAGCAGGTGGGGGGCGAGGGCGGCCTGCTGGGGATAGAAGTCATCGCGCAAGATCATGATCACGTGGAGCTCGGCGCGCGAGGTGATCGCGGCGGTGATCTGATCGATGGCGGCCAGGCGGCGCTCGTGCTGCCGGGTGGTGAAGGGGTCCGCGAGGAGCTCTTCGTACTGGTCGAGGACGAGGACGACACGCTGGTGGCCGGGTTCGGACGCCAGTCTGCGCGCCACGGCCCCGGCGATCCCGACGCTGTCAGCCCCGGGCAGCCCGGCGCGTTCGAGTTCGGCCAGCAGGTCCTGCCGGGGCCGGGTGACGACGGGCAGCCAGCGGTCGCTGTCCGGCAGCGCGCCGGCTGCCAGGGCGGGCAGGACCCCGGCTTGGACCAGCGAGGACTTGCCCGAGCCGGAGGGGCCGAGCAGCAACGTCACCCGCCTTTGCGCGGCCAGGTTGGCCAGCACCTGACGGACGGCGTCCTGGCGTCCCTCGAACCATTCGGCATGCTCCGCGGTGAACGACTCCAGTCCCCGGTAAGGGCACACGTCCTGCTCGGTCAGCTCGGGCCAGACCTCCCGCAGCACCTGGGTCGGGGTGACGTAGGCGATGTTCTGGCCCCGCTCGTGCTCGTCCGGGGCGGTGATCTCCGTCAGCATGCCGATGACCAGCCCGGTCACCTCGTCGACGACCGGTCCCCCGCTGAACCCGGTGGTGAGGTCGTTGGCCTCGGTCAGCTGCAGGTGAGCGCCCCGGCCCTCGGTGGCGGGCAGCATTCCGCCGGCCTTGCCGTACCCGAAGTGCCCGCCCGGCGGCGCCTGGAAGGGGAATCCGAACGAGCGCACCCGGTGCCCCCGGCTGCCCTCCGCCGAGCCCAGCGCCAAGGCCGTGCTGCCCGCTGGTGCATCGCTCAGGCGTACCACGGCCACGTCGACGTCCTCGGGCGCCCGCCACGCCCCGTCCAGGACGAGGCCCTCGGTCTGCCGCGCACCGTCCACGTGAGGGAAGACCAACCGGACGTGCTCACCGGGCCCGGATCCGGCGGCGACCACGACATGGGCGCACGTGACGAGGACGTGGTCGGCCACCAGGAATCCGCCGCCGGCCACCAGGCCGTCACGGCCGAGGACCTGGGCCACGCCGGCGAGCAGTACCGAGGTGCGCTCGCCGTCCGGGCCCTGACCCTTGCCGCCGGCGTTCACGGGATCACCCAGATTGCTGGGCTGCGTCGGGACGGCCGCCGGGTGCGTCCTTCTTCCACATCATGGTGACCTTCAGATGGCAGTTGGCGCTGCTCTTGGTGATCACGGCTCCGGCCTCGACGGCGAGGTCCACGCCGAACTCGACCGTGATCGCGTCGGGGCCGGCTTTGCGCAGCTGTTGGAGCGTGGCGTGCGCTGCGTCGGTGATGGGGGCCAGAGCCTCCTGGAGGGTCGCCGGCAGGTCGTGGATGGCATCGCTGACGCGGCCGGCCTTCACCGGCCCGGCCGGCGCAGCCGGAGCCTCGACCAGGAGGGAGCCCCCTTCTCCCAGCGGAATCCGAGCCAGTTGTGTCAAGGCTCCTCCTGGCGTGTGTCCTGCGGCCGTGTGCACCGGGTCGTGCAGCCTTCGCGCCCCTCTCTCAGGATGACACCGGAGCCCGTCAGCCGCTGCCTGGCGCAGGACCGTCAGCAGAGTGGGCGCACGGCAGCCGGGGTCGTCCGTGGAGGGGCGGGGCAACCCTCGGGTAGCTGCACGTGCACGGCTCTCCTTCGACGAGGGACCTCGTTCGGGAGTGGTCACAGGACGATCGTTTCCGCAGGTCAGATGTGCTGTCGCCGTCAGTCCGTTCGGGTGAGGGGAAAACGATCCCGCAGCTCCGGTGGGTTCCCACCCCCCGTGCGGACCGCAACGATCCTGACTGCCCGGCTCCGACGCCGGGCCGCCGCTCCCCGCGCCGGCCGGACGTCGTGCGCGCGGCTGCGAACTCTTGCCCACCCCCCGAAAGGACCCCCGCATGGGACTGACGACAGCCACGATCGCCGCCGAACTGGAAGCGGCCGCCAAGGTCGGTGACCCGAAGGCCGACCAACTGGTCTCCGACCTGATCGACAACAAGGAGATCGACGGGGTCAACGCCCTGTTCCGTACCATCGGAACCCTCAAGCCCGGTCAAGACCTCTCCGAACTCCCCCCGCGCCTGGCCCAGTTCCTCAAGGAGGCCGCGGCGGCGCCGCCGGACTGGTCCGAAGCCGACGTCAAGGCCGCCGAAGGGTTCTTCGCCCACCACCACGGCGAAGTCACCATGCTCCAGGGCACCGTCGGCCTCATCGGCACCTACCTCTCCCCGACCGGCGCCTTCACCCTCCGTTCCACCGGCCGCCTCGGCGGAGTCGAAGGACCCGGACGACGCCTGTCCCAGTCCTCCCGCCTCTTCCTCGACATGGGCGACAAGAACGCCATGCGCGACGGAACCCTCGCCGCGAACGTCACCAAGGTGCGCCTCGTCCATGCCTCTGTCCGCCAGCTCCACAAGAAGAGCGGCGAGTGGGACTACGCGAAGTGGGGCGAGCCCGTCTCGCAGAAGTACACCACCGGCGCCGCGTGCGTCTTCTCCACCCAGATCATCGAGGCCATGCACCACCTGGGCATCGACGTGGCCAAGGACGACGCCAAGGGCTTCATGTGCGCCTGGCACTACGTCAACCACTACCTGGGCACGCCGGAGAAGTGGCTCCTGCCCAAGGACCCCGACCTGGTCGAGGGCCTGTGGAACCATGTGCGCGACCAGGAGTGGAAGAAGACCGACGACGGCGTCTTCATGACGAAGCAGGCCGTCGACTTCTACAAGAAGTTCTACCCGCCGGGCGTCCACGACGCGTTCATCGCGATGGTCCGCCACGCGCTGACCGACAAGTACGCGGACATGGCCGGCCTGCCCAAGAGCGTCCTGGACGCGGCCGCGAAACCGATCGCGGCCGGACACGACGCGATCAGCGGCATCGGCGGCGGCCTCCTCGGCGGCGGGGCCAAGAAGGCCGTCGGCGTCAACCCGTACAAGGAGATCGTCGGCATCGCCTCCAAGGGCTTCAACGAGGTCCAGAAGTTCGCCCTCACCCACGACCAGGACAACCAGCCCCAGATGCACCAGGAACTCCACGACAACCGCTGACCGCACCCCCGACCCGGGCCACGACACCCACCCCTCGGGGCGGTCCCGAACCCCCGTGGCCCGAAGCCGATGCCCCGCCCTGTTCCTCGCCGCCGCCGGCCCGCTCGCCCCGTAACCCCACACCCGCGGCAGGCCGCCGGGGCGACCGGGGCGACCGGGGCGACCGGCGCACAGGGGCGGGTCCGGCCGCGGCCGCCTCGCCGTCCGCAGGAGGGAGGGCGGGGCTGCTTCCCTTCGGGTGGGCGACGCCGGTCACGGCAAGCCCGGGTTCAGGCCAGCAAGACGATCGTCAGTGCACCGCCCACGTCGACGACGCCGCACCATTGCGACCACCCTCGGGGGACGACCCTGCCCGTCCGGTGGTGAACGAAGTCCCAGACGCCGTGTGCCAGCCACCCGGCGGCCACCAGGCGCAGTCCGACGGTCTGGTCCGCCGCCAACGCCACCAGCGCAAGGCAGGCGAAGGCAAGGAGCGCCGCGACCTGCACCGCGAGTGTGCGGGGCCGGCCCAGCTCCTTGCGCAGGGCGCCGAAGAGCAGGTAGCACAAGGGCATCACGACGAGCAGGCCTGCCAGGAATTGCACGGGCGGCACGCCATCGACGAAGGTGACGACGACCAGGACGACGGCGAGTGCGGTGGGCCACAGGCCACCCAACCTGATCAGGAACCCGCCGCCCGGGGCCGGGGGAGCGTGATGGGGGGTTCGGTCGGGCGCCGTGCGTACGGTCCCGTCCCGTTCGTGGCGCTTGGAGTTGATCACTGTCGAGTCTCCCGAGTCAGGTAACGGTGGACTCCGGTACGCGGCGTCCTGCCATCACTGTTCCGCTCGGCGCCGAGCCTGTGCGCGTGCCGGATCGCCTGTGTCCGACCGCTTGGGGTGGCTGTCCTTCCGGCCTAGGATCGCCCCATGGCTGAGCGACTTGTGGTGGTGGTCGGCTACGAGTCGGCCGAGCTGTTGGACATCGCGTGCGTGACGACGACCTTGGCCATGGCCAATGGCATCGGCGAGCCGGACGTCCCGTACCGGGTGGTCGTGGTCGCACCGAACGGAGCCCCGATCACCTGCGGTTCAGGGCTCACCCTGAACAGCGAGCACGGCCTGGAACGGTTCGTCGGTCCCCTCGACACGCTCATCGTCTCGGGCGGTACGGGCTTCGAGCGGGCGGCGGCCGATGCGCGGCTGGTGGGTCACGTCCGCCGTCTCGCCCGCGAGAGCCGGCGGATAGCCTCCGTGTGCACCGGAGCGAGCGTGCTGGCGGCCGCCAACCTGCTCGACGGCCGCCGGGCCACGACGCACTGGCGGTTCGCCGCCCAACTGGCCGCCCGCCACCCCCGCGTCACCGTGGACGCCGCACCCATCTACGTCCGCGACGGCAACGTGTACACGGCGGCCGGGATCACCAGCGCGCTGGACCTCACCCTGGCGTTCATCGAGGAGGACCACGGCCCCGAGCTCGCCCGCCAGGTGTCCCGAGACCTGGTCACCTACCTCCAGCGGCCTGGCAACCAGGCCCAGATGAGCCTGTTCACCGCCGCCCCACCGCCCCGCAACGACATCGTCCGTGACCTCGTCCAGCACATCGCCGCCCACCCGGACCACGATCTCGGCACGCCCGCCTTGGCCGCGCGTGCGGGGGTGACGCCACGTCACCTCACGCGGCTGTTCACGGAACACCTCGGGCAGCCACCCGGCCACTACGTCCGACGGGCCCGCACCGAAGCCGCCGCCCAGCTCCTGCAGGCAACCACACTGCCAGTGGCACGGGTGGCCACCCGCTGCGGATTCGGAACGGCAGAGTCCCTGCGTCAGGCCTTCGTCAGCCGATTCGGCATCTCACCGTCCCGCTACCGCTCGACCCAAACCCGCCGACAGAAATGATCAAGAGCCCGGGACGTTTCGAAGCTGCCCAGCGGTGAAGACGGTCGTTGACACCGGCTTTATCCATCGAGGTAGGAGACGCATCATGGGCATTCTGGCCTGGATTCTCATCGGGTTGCTCGCGGGCCTCATCGCCAAGGCGCTGATGCCCGGCAAGGACCCGGGCGGCATCATCATCACGATGCTCATCGGCATCGCCGGCGGCCTGCTCGGCGGCTGGCTCGGCAAGGTCATCTTCGGTGTCGACTCCATCGACGGCTTCTTCGACCTCTCCACCTGGATCGCCGCCATCGTCGGCTCCGTCATCCTGCTCGCCGTCTACCGGCTGGTCACCGGGAACAAGCGCAACCACAGCCACGCCTGAACGACGCAGCGCCTCATGCGGAAACGGCTCCCCCTCTCCCGAGGGCGGAGCCGTTTCGCTGAGGGGATCGCGCGCCGGGGACGACTTCGTGGACGGATCCGGTATCACCCCGACCGCCCCGGCCCCGACCTCGCTTGTCCCACAGGTACCGGGGAATGAGAGCAGGCGATACCAGCCCCTGAGGCTGCTGGACAGGTTGCCGAAGACGAGGAGATCGGTCAGTGGGAAGTATGTGGACATACGGGCCGGACAGCGTCCACTCCGCCCGGCAGTCGCTCGTGGGCTTCACCGTGGAGGCCGCTGACGGTGCCATCGGGCACGTGGACCGCCAGCAGGACCAGCCGGGTATGCAGCACCTGGTGGTCGACACCGGCATGTGGGTCTTCGGCAGGAGCGTCCTGATACCGGCCGGGGCCGTGACCGCCATAGACACCGGAGCGCGGACGGTGAAGGTCGCACCGAGCCGGGAGCAGATCAAAGCCGCTCCCCGCTTCACCACGGACAGTGACACGGCGGACCACACGTACCTGTCCGCAGTCGGCGAATACTATCTATCCCTTCGGCTCCTCTGAGCCGAACCCAGCGGCCGACCTCCGGCCTCCCCCACCCGGACGGCAGGGAGGGTGAGTGGGGTTGCAGCCGCCCGAGCCCGCACCACCCGTGTGGCCCATCGCGATACAGAGGGGCACCGGATCGACGCCTGTTGCACCCGGCCGTGCGGTGTGGGCCCTGCCGGCACCCTCGCTATTCCCTCATGTGTTCGATTTGCGCGCCTGCGCGGGTTGCTCGGTGGCAGCAGCACACGGGCGGCGCGGGCGGGGGGAGGCGGGTGTCGGGGCCGAGGAGTGGGGGAGAGGTCGGGGCGGTCGGCTCTGTCCGTCAGAGCGCTATGCCCTTATTGCGCGGATAGTCTTGGAAATGTGATCGAGTCTGGACGGCCGTGGCTCCCTCGGCGCTATGGCCGGGGGATGCTGGTGCGGCTGTCGCCGGTCATTCTGACCGTCGTGATCGCCAGCCTGGCCTACGCCACTCCGCCGGAAATGGCCTTCAGCCGTCTGCTGCCCGCCGCGCCGGCCCTGGCCGCTGCCATGTGGCCGGTCCTGCCCACCGTCCTGCTCGGTACGGTCTGCCTCCTCCTGATGATCGGCCTCAGCCTCGTCTTCCCCGACCTGGGAACGTGGTGGACGGCCGCCGGGATCATCGCGGTCACCGTGGCCGCCGCCTACGGAAGCCACGTCCGGCTCCAGCGGGAGCGCACCCTCTTTCAGGTGAGGCTCGTCGCCGACGCGGCACAACAGGTGGTGCTGAGCCCCATGCCACGCCGCTTGGGAAAGGTCGAGGTCGAGTCGCTGTACCTCGCGGCCGCGGCCGAGGCCCGCATCGGCGGGGACTTCTACGAGGTGGTCGACACCCCCTACGGGGTCCGGCTGCTCATCGGTGACGTGCGGGGCAAGGGCCTGCCGGCCGTGGGGGCGGCCGCGGCGATCGTCAACGCCTTCCGGGAGGCGGCGTACGGCGAGCGCGACATGGTCAACGTCGCACGCAGGCTGGACGCCAGCAGCATGCGCTACAACGCGGCCTTTCCTCCCGACGGACCGATGGAGCGCTTCGCCACCGCCCTGCTCGTCGAGATCCCGCACGAGGGCAGACGCATCGACATCCTCAACTGCGGACACCCCCCACCGCTGCTCGTGAACCGCAACCAACTCCGTGTCCTCGAGTCGGCCACCCCCTCGCCCCTGCTCAGCCTCGCCGAGCTCATCGGCGACCACTACAACGTCGACACCTTCGACTTCGCCCCCGGCGACCTGCTGCTCCTCTATACCGACGGGATCGCCGAGGCACGCGCCCGCGACGGGAAGTTCTTCCCCCTGGCAGCCTGGATGCGTCGTCAGCCCCCGACACCGCCCCGCGAACTGCTCTCGGCTCTGCACCGCGACCTCCTCCGCTACAGCAGAGGACGCCTGGACGACGACATCGCCGCCCTCGCCGTCCGCCTGTGGGAGCCCTGAGGGCTGCAGGGGGCGGTGCCGCCGGGGGCCCGGCCCCCTGCACGGCGGGAGCGCTCGCCGCCGCGCCCTCCCGAACTCCGTCCGGAACAGGGCCGATTACGGCTCGTCGAGAGCTGCCACGCCGTCCACCCACCGCGCGCGGCGTTCCGCGTCGGTCTGCTCCCACCACGGGGTGCCGCGTTCGCCGAGGGCCACCTTCGCCGTGTGCACGCGCCGCCTGGCCGCACGCTCCGCCGCCTCGTCGTGCGCGCGCAGGGCGGCGCCGACGGCGCGGCGGGCCGCCATCAGGTGAGCGCGCAGACGCGCGGCGGCATCGGCGGGCAGGTCCGGGTCGGTGGCGCGCCAGCGCCTGCCGTTGATGAGGACGTAGCGCCCGTCCGTGGTGGGTTCCGGCGGAGGGTTTCGAGTCATCGGGACTGTGCCCTGGGATGCACCCACAGCTCCAACGGCCCCTTGCGCAGCCGAACCTCGGACATCGTCCCCGTCACGAACGCGTCCTTACATGGCTTCGTGCCGGCATGAGATCGGCTCCTGTCAGCAGCGCGGGAATGGTGTGGCACCCATCTTGGGCGGCGGAACCGTGGTGCGCATTCCGGCGCATGACGTCCTACGACGGCTCAGGCACGGCTCAGTGCGTGTCTGCCCGAGCGGAGCTCGGCCAGCAGGCGCGCGGCGTCGGTGAGCAGGGTGCCCTGGAGCGTCGGGGCCGCCGGCCGGTCTGCCGGGTGCGCCGGATGCGTCAGGGAGCGCTCCTGGACCCGATCGAGTCGGGAGGTCGCATCCTCGATCATGTCGGCGAGGCGTCCGTCGTCGGTGCGGGGCGTCTGCCCGATCTCCTCCATGGCACCGGCCGAGGCCCTCAGCACGGAGGCGAAACCACTGCGGAAGGACCGCGGCAGGTCTGCGATCTCCCGGCTGTCGACGGCGTGGTCCAGGGTGCGCGTGATGGAGCGCAGGTGGTCGAGCGAACGGTGGGCGGTGGTGATCGCCGCGCGGGTTCGGGGGAGGGCCTGGTCGGCGCCTTCGAAGCTGCGTCGCGGGTTGAGGCGGCCGTTCTCCTCTTCCGCCTCGACGCTCCGGTACAGGGTGTCGCAGTCGCGGGAGAGGCGTCGCCAGTCGTGGCGCCACTGCCGCACCCGGTGGGCGTCGGGAGCGGTCGCCTCGAAGGCATCGGCCAGGCCGTTGATCCGTTCGCCCGTCTCCGCGTAGAGACCGGCTGCGTCCCGCTGGCGGTGACGGGCGTGCCGGGCGGGAGCCAGGACGACGTGGGCGGCCAGTCCGCAGACGGCGCCGATGGCCACGGAGGCGGCCAGGTGTCCGATGTAGTCGATCCGGCCCTGTCCGGAGGAGAACGCGAAGAACCCCACGATGGCGACCTGGGTGCCCTGCCGGCCCAGCCGCCCGATGCGGCCGAGCCAGAGCGCGGCCAAGGTGAGGAGGCCGAAGGTCCAGCCGTGGATGCTGGCGGTGGCCGCCAGCGTGGCGGCCAGCGTCGCGCCGACCGACACGGCCAGCGCGTACTGGGCGCAGTCGCGCAGCGAGCGGTACAGGGTCCCCTGCAAGGCCACCATCACCGTGAACGGGGCGAACGTCGCCACGGCCGGGGGCAGGAAGTAGCGGGCCAGCGTCCACGCCACCATGGCCGCCACGACGGTCTTCGCCCCCAGAAGCAGGTCGTCCCGCTCACTGCCCGGCTTCCGCACGCCCCGCCACACGTACGCGGCGGCATCAGCGGCCGCCGACTTCACTTGCAGTCTTCCCGGGGCATGGAGCCACCTCGCCACCAGGCATCACCTCCTGGGGGCCGTCTGCCCGGCTGACGCGCGGCAAACGCGCAGGACGGCGGCATGGACGAGAGGAGGTAGGGCATGTGCGGGGCATCTGACGGTTCGAGCCACAGGGGTGACATGCGAAGCGTAGGCGTGGAGGAAGAGCTGCTGCTCGTGGACGCACACAGTGGTGCCCCGGTCGCCGTATCGGGCGCGGTGCTCGCGGCCGCGGAGCGCAGTGCCTGGCAGCATCAGGGCACCAGCGGTCGGCAAAACCACGAGTTCGAGAAGGAACTGCAGAAGGAGCAGCTCGAGTTCGCCACCAAACCGCTCACGCAGATGGGCGAGCTGCACGACGAGATCGTCCGCATCCGCGGAGAGGCGGCCCACCACGCGGCGAGCGCCGGGGCCGTCGTGGCGGCGGTGGCGACATCCCCGCTGCCCGTCCAGCCGTCGCTGAACGTCGGCCGGCGCTACCGGTGGCTGGGCGAGCAGTTCGGACTGACCGCGCAGGAACAGCTGACCTGCGGATGCCACGTCCACGTGTCGGTCGCCTCGGACGAAGAAGGGGTCGCGGTCCTGGACCGCATCAGACCTTGGCTGGCCGTCCTGTTGGCGATGAGCGCGAACTCCCCCTTCTGGCAGGGCGAGGACAGCGGCTACGCCAGCTACCGCAGCCGGGTGTGGAACCGGTGGCCCTCCGCCGGCCCGGTCGACATCTTCGGTTCGGCCGACCGCTACCACGAGCAGGTCCAGGCGATGATCGACACCGGAGCCCTGCGCGACGAGGGCATGATCTACTTCGACGCCCGCCTGTCGGCCACCTACCCCACAGTGGAGGTCCGCGTCGCCGACGTCTGCCTGGACGCCTCCACCCCGGTCCTGCTCGCCGCCCTCATCCGCGGCTTGGTCGAGACCGCGTCCCGCGCCTGGCAGAACGGGCAGCCCCCGGCCAGGATCGGTACGAGTCTGCTGCGCCTGGCCTCCTGGCGAGCAGGCCGCTCCGGCCTGGACGGACCCCTGCTGCACCCCGAAACCATGCGGGAGACGTCTGCGGAGGACGCCGTGGAGGCCCTGTACCAGCACGTGCGCGAGGCGCTGGAGGACCACGGCGACGACGAGCGGGTCCGGGAAGCCATAGCCCACCTGCACGAACGCGGGAACGGCGCGCGCACGCAGCGCGGGCTCCACGTCGGCGGGCAGACCCTTGGGTCGGTCGTCACCCATTGCGCGGAGCTGACGATCAAGCACTGACGATCAAGCACTGACGATCAAGCCTTGAAGCGCCGCGGCGCGCGGACGCGGACGCGTGTGCGGGCCGTGCCCGCGGTCCGAGAGCCGGCCCTAGTCAGGTCACAGGGCCGCCGGTCCCGCTGTCAGACGACCGAACGCCCGCGCGTCTGCAACGGCTGCCCCGCCGGTGTCGTTGTTGAAGTACGCGTAGACGTCCGCTTCCCGGGGCCAGGTGTCCGCGATCCGGTCCGCCCAGCTGCGCAAGGCCGTCCGGCCGTACCGGGGCGCGGGTTGGGCACGGCCTTCGTGGAAGCGTACGTATCCCCAGTCGGCCGTCCGCCACAGCGGCGTCACGGGCCGCGACCGGCGGTCGGCCCAGCACAGGGCCGCGCCGCGGCTGACGAGCACGGAGCGGACTTCCGCCGTCCACCACGACTCGTGCCGTGGTTCGACGGCGATGCGCAGGGCGGGGGGAAAGCACGCGAGGCAGGCGTCGAGCGCGGCAGGGTCGGCGCGCAGCGTGGGCGGGAGCTGGAGCAGCACCGGACCGAGCCGGTCGCCCAGGGGAGCGGAATGCTCCACGAGCCGTCGGACCGGCTCCTCCGGTTCCCGCAGGCGTTTGATGTGCGTCAGGTAGCGGCTCGCCTTGACGGCCATGACGAAGCCGGGTGGTGTCCGCGCGCGCCACTGGGTGAACGTCTCGGGCGGTGGCAGCCGGTAGAAGGCGTTGTTGAGCTCCACGGTGGGGAAGTGCCGCGTGTACTCCTCCAGCCAGAGCCGTTGTGGCCGGCCCGGCGGGTAGAGCACGCCCGACCAGTCCCGGTACTGCCATCCGGAGGTGCCGACGAGAACGGCCATGAGGTCCGCCTGCCCTCCCGCGCGCCGCGCATACCAGCGCCGGGGTCCCTGATACCTCGCCGCTGGTGTGCGCGGCGCCCGGGGTGCCGGTGGCAGGTGGGTGGGCACCTGCTCGAAAGGGGGAGGTAGGGGCAGGTGCCCACTGGTGGGGCGGCCGGTGGCCGCTCGAGGCCCGGCCGCCTGCTTCCACCGTAGGACGTGGACCGGCCCGGCTCCACCCCCGGGCGCCCGCTTTTCCGTGTCCTCGCTCACCGCGCCGTGTGCGGCCCATCGGTCCGCTGGTCGGGTGACCCTGGAAGAGGGGCGACCGTGAGGAGGACCGGGGATGTTGCGACCGCCGGTGGAGCCGATGCTGGCACAGGCCGTGGAGTCGGTGCCCGGCTCCGCCGTGCTGGGCGAGCTGGCGTTCGAGCAGAAGTTCGACGGCTACCGGGCGCTGCTGTTCACCCCCACCGGGGCGGGGGGCCGGCTGCTGGTGCAGACCCGGCGAGGGGCGCTGATCCAGGACCGCCTCCCCGACCTCGTGGCCGCCGCCGGACAGCTGCCGCAAGGCCTGGTCCTCGACGGTGAGCTCGTCGCCTGGGACACGGAGGCGTGCCGGCTGTCGTTCGAGGGACTGCAGCGCCGCACCGCCGCCCGCGGCCGTACCGCCCGCGGGCTCGCCGCGTCCCTGCCGGTGTTCTTCATCGCCTTCGACGTCCTGCAGCAGGACGGGATCGAGCTGCTGCGCCACCCCTACCGTCAGCGCCGCCTCCGGCTGGAGGCCCTGTTCACCGCCCACAGGCTCTCGAAACCCTGGACGCTGTGCCCGATGACGACCGACCTGATCAAAGCCCAGCACTGGCTCGAGTCGTGGACCGAGATCTCCGGGATCGAAGGAATCGTGGTCAAGGCCATGAACCAGCCCTACCGGCCCGGATACAGGGGCTGGCACAAACTCAAGCACCGGGACACCACCGAAGCGATCATCGGCGCGGTCACCGGCACCCTGCCCCGGCCCCAGCTGCTCGTCCTGGGCCGCCACGACCCGGACGGCCACCTCCACACGATCGGCCGCACGGCACCCCTGCGCCCGGAAGCCGCCCGCTTGGTCGGGGGGAACCTGACGGTGGCCGGCCCCGGGCACCCCTGGACGGGCCTGCGGTTCGCCTCGGCCTGGGGCAGCCGGGACGTCCTGGAGGTGACCCTGGTCGAGCCGGAGCTGGTCGCGGAGATCAGCGCCGACACCGCCGTCGACCATGGCGGCGTCTACCGGCACCCGGCGCGCTTCAAGCGGCTGCGCCTGGACGTCACGGTGGAGGAGGTTCCCCGGTTCGGGGCGAGCCCGTCCCCGGCGGCGGGCTGAGGACCGGCAGTGCCCTTCCGACCGGTGCCGGCGACCATCACGATCCTCGCGCCCCCTCCTCGCCCACCCGGGCGAGCCTCGTCAACCTCAGCGACCGCTGTTGCGCTTCAGGGGGCATTCGTGCGAGGGCGGGCGTGTCCTTCCTGACCGCGTGCCTCTTCCTGCTACACAGACTCCACCCTGGCCTGCGCCAGGTCGTATGGAGGGACATTGACCAGCACGTATCCCGAGTCCCCCGGCCTGCCCGAGGACTCAAGGCAAGCGGGCGACGGCAACACGGACGGCGCGGGCAGCGCGGGCGTCGCGCCCACCGGTCCGACCGGGCCGACCGGGCCGACCGGTCCGACCGCCCCGAGCGGTCCGACCGGTTCGACGGACATGGGCCGAGCCACCGGCGTCTTGATGGCGTTGCTGCCCTGCAACGCCGATACCGCGCGGCAGGTGCTCGCTCAGGCGGCGCGTACGGCGAGGGTGGGCCTCGAGGAGGCCGCACGTGCGGCAGTCGCCCTGCGCGGGGACGGACCACCCGTCCCGCCGCGGGTCGAACAGGCCCTGCGGAACGCGGTCGACCGCGCCCTGGCCGCCGCACCGGCGGGCAAGCCCGCCCTGCTGCCCGATCCGTACACCCTGCGCCATCACCTGGCCCGCTTCCGCGACCTGCGCAGGCGTACTTTCAGCAGCCCTGGCGATCAGTCCCTGCGTGCCCGCTACGAGGACGTCGGCTACACCCTCTGCGTCCTCCTCGGACACCAGGCGCTCCACCGCGCCCTGGCCGCCGCCGAACAGCTCGTCGCCACCCACCGTCTGCCCGGCCCCCTGGGCTCGGCGGGCCCGGACAGCCGACAACCGCAGTAGCAGTCGCAGGAGGGGACCGCCGACGCAGCACCGGAGGCCGGTCGCCCGGGCGGGGGGATGCACCTGAGGGCAGACCAGGGGGAGTCCTCGTATGGCCTGGCGGAGGTGCGCGGTGTTCCGGCAGAGCCGAGCATGACGGTGACCCGACACTGTCGAGAAAGGGATGTGTCATGCCCAAAGGTTCCAGCCCCAAGCGCGAGCGTCAGTACGAGCACATCAAGGAGTCCGGTGAGCAGCGCGGTATGTC